>NZ_CAKMLL010000001.1 GCF_927797785.1 Candidatus Nitrotoga sp. BS
TCATTCGTGCCAACAGTCGATTAAGTTCCAAACAGAATGGCGCACTACACTAGCTGTGTGCCGTATCAGATAAAGGTGCAATCAGTTTCGGCTGTTTATTGTTACATGCAAACAGCGTCGGTTTTTCAGTCAAGGATATCGTGTTGCTTTAAGCCTTGTTCAATATTTCATGCGTTGTTGCATCACCGCTGATAGGCAAACTTGGTGATGGTTTTGGTAGAGCGCGGATAATTATGCTGGGCTATTTGATCTATCTGTTAATGAGCCTAGCAGCCTGTCGGACTTAAAGGAAATCGGCTGCAAATTGAGCGGAGCGGTGTATATTTTGCCGCTTTTTTGGGCAATAGTCGCATGTCTTGCCTTTACCGCACTGACGGTGTTCATAATCTTGCGGCAGGATTAAAAGCGCTGTTCTGCCCTCCCCCGCTATGCTGAATTGGGTGAATTCGGGAATTCCATTTCTCGTATGTCATTAAGATTACAGCGATGCTGTAATCGCCTGTAGTAATTCGGCTGCCTTTTTCATAATTCAGGTATCTGCCAGTCTATCTCCGTTTTTCCAGCGTCGCGTAATGCAGCATTGATGCGTGAAAAAGGTCGGCTGCCAAAAAAGCCGCGATGCGCCGACAATGGCGAAGGGTGAGGTGATTCGATCACGATATGGCGGCTGGTATTGATCAACGCCCGTTTCTTGCGCGCGTTCGCTCCCCACAACACGAACACCACCGGATCAGACTTGACGTTCACTGCTGCGATCACCGCGTCGGTGAACACTTCCCAGCCCTTTCCTTGGTGCGAATTGGCTTGATGCGCCCGCACCGTCAGCACCGTATTGAGCAACAGCACCCCCTGCTCCGCCCAGTGCGTGAGATAGCCGTTGTTCGGTATCTTGCAGCCGAGATCGCTGCGTAATTCTTTGAAGATGTTCAAGAGCGAGGGCGGGATAGCAATGCCCGGCCTTACCGAGAAGCACAGACCATGCGCCTGACCGTCGTCGTGATAGGGATCCTGTCCCAGTATCAATACTTTCACCTGCTCAATCGGCGTGAGATGCAGCGCCGCAAATACCTCCGCATCGGGTGGGAATATCGTGACCTGTTGTCGCTGCTCCGCGACGAAATGCTGCAAGTCCTGGAAGTATGGCTTGCGGGTTTCTTCGATTAGGATAGGGCGCCAGGTGGTTTGCATGGGGATATTTATAACGGCATTTTTATTTCGTGTTATAACTAATTGATTTAAAATATTTATATGTACGGCAAACGATTTTCAGCTAAAAACATCAATAAACAAATACATGTAAAAATAGTTGCCCGTAACCTGTGTCGGCAGAAAGGCGTGACCCAGCTAAACAACTGCTTGGGTGCGGTAGCAAAGAGCGCACGCGGCGATCATCGCTGTTGTGCAGGGGCAGGTAGCACGATATTTGAACTGACCTTCATCCTTGCATTCGTGGCACCTTTCGGGGTGGTTACGCAATTAAAGTTTGATATGTTATGCGGTTAATCAGTACCATTTTGTTCTGTCTTTTCGTGCAAGCCCAAGGAACACTCAACGGTTGAGGCGCATTTTGTCCGGCAAAGTGATGTTAAGCTCAAGTACATCATATTCGCCATGCTTCTCTAATTGAACATTGATAGATTCGCGATCTATATGAATGTATTTTGCAATCACAACCATAAGTTCTTCTTGGAGTGCAGGTAAGTAATCTGGAGCGGGTGCTCCTCTGCCGGCACGTTCGTGGGCGAGAATAATTTGCAAACGTTCTTTAGCGACGATGGCGGTTTTTTTTTCGTTGCCGCGCAGGTAGCTGATTAAGCCAGAGATCATGGACATCTCAGCGGCCTCCCAGCAGTCGTTTGAAGAATCCCTTTTTTTCTACGGTAACAAAGCGCATCGGTAATCCTTCTTCACCCATGAAGCGCCCCACAACATCTCGGTAAGCTTCAGCCACGTCGCTCTTATCCAAGTGGATAGCTGGCGTGCCAGCATTAGACGCTTGGAGTACTGATTCCGATTCCGGAATCACGCCAATCAAGGGAATGCGCAAGATTTCCTGAATGTCCGTCACCGACAACATTTCCCCAGCCTCTACCCGCTTTGGGTCATAGCGAGTAACCAGCAAATGTTCTTTCACTGAATCAAGGCCATCCACAGCACGTTTGGATTTGGCTGCGAGAATCCCGAGAATGCGATCTGAATCTCTCACCGACGAGACTTCTGGATTAGTTACTACCAAAGCCTCATCGGCAAAATACATTGCGGTGAAGGCACCTGATTCGATGCCAGCCGGGGAGTCACATACGATATAGTCAAATGTTTCCCTTAGTTCGTTAAGAATGCGTTCAACACCTTCCAGGTTGAGTGCTTCTTTGTCTCGGGTCTGAGACGCGGGGAGTATGTATAAGTTGTCGCAATTTTTGTCTTTGATGAGTGCCTGTTTAAGGGACACCTCGCCATTTATGACATTAATGATGTCATACACCACACGCCGTTCGCAGCCCATGATGAGATCAAGGTTACGCAAACCCACATCGAAGTCGATGACAACTGTTTTGTTTCCCCGTAGGGCGAGGCCGCTTGAAAAACTGGCACTGGTTGTGGTTTTACCTACACCACCTTTCCCTGAAGTAACTACAATAACTTTAGACACGTTTATTTTCCTGAGCAAGATTAGGTATATTTTACCCGTAAATGAGGATGCTAAAAAATTCCTTTAGCTAAGCAAGGGCTGGATAATCAAATCAGAGCAATCCAGATACACCTGAACGGGCTTTCCGCGCAAATTTTCAGGAATGCCATTTTCAAATACCTTGAAACAACCAGCAATTGAAATCAATTCTGCCTCCAGGCTATGGATGAAAATACGTGCATTTTCGTTTCCTTGCGCACCAGCAATTGCACGACCGCGCAACGGAGCGTAAATATGAATATCTCCGTCAGCAATCAATTCGGCTCCTGCATTGACAACGCCTAGTACAACCAAATTGGCACCCTCGGCATAGATTCTCTGACCAGTACGAACTGGTTTGTTGATTATCATAGTCGGATGAAAAGTGGGCAGAACTTGGGGAGCTGTTTTTTGAGGTTGAGAATTCGTGTTAATGGCATTGCTGTGATTTGGTTCACCCGCTAAAGCTTCTATTGCCAATCCAGATTCTGGCTGATTAGAGTCTTCTGCATTAGGGGTATTGTTTGAGACTATCGAAGGAGTCTGTGTCGGCTGAAACGTGGGCCGTTCAATCGAGTCCGGAAAGAGCCCCAAGCCTGATTGCACGGCGGCTTCTCGCTGTTCAGCAGACCCCCCTACAACTCCAGCTGCATGCATGCCATGATTCAGCATGAATGACATAAGTCCAGCAAAGTCTAGCGAAATATTAGAATTCGCGATAGCTGAGAGATCAAGAGCCACAGGTGTATTGGAAAAAAAATCCTGCATATTACTAAAACGCATATCCAACTGATTTTTTAATTGAACCATGTCGGTTGTATTGACATAGATTACAAATAAAGAGAGATTGGCAATTTTGAGTTTGAATGCTGGTTCTGCGCGTGCCATATTTTTTTAGTTTTTTTAAAGTTTGTTACTAATCTGGGTAGGACTTCGACCCCTAAATTTGGAGAGGGTCACGCAGTTTAACGATGCCTTTCCTGATTTTCAAGCGATGCCACCATTAATTGATGAGATTCAACCTGGCTTTAACACCTCCCTCACAAAAAGTCATTAATTTCAGCGTATTTATTACAAAATACCATTAATAATCAATAGATTTATTATTTTAATTAATTTAGTTATGCCACAATATTTAATTGTTGCGGTTTCCCTCTTAACTTTCTATAAAAATTGGGGATACTCTTGCTGATATCCAAAATTGATTAGTTGACGAGAGAATAATGAGAGAGATGGCTCGTAGCAATGCCAGTATTAAGTAAATTAATGATTATAAGTAACTACTCACCCCTATAAATAATCAAGAAAACACTTGACAGGTTTTTAGGG
>NZ_CAKMLL010000002.1 GCF_927797785.1 Candidatus Nitrotoga sp. BS
CATTCGTGCCAACAGTCGATTAAGTTCCAAACAGAATGGCGCACTACACTAGCAGAAGCAGTGGCTCATTGAAAAATAATTGCTCTGCTTCCGCCATTGATACTCCGTGCTTATCGTTCTTACGGTCGTTAATCGTTGTCCCAATCAAAACCGATGATGTTGGTCAAATTAAGCATTTTTGTATATTGTCAACGTATACAAGATGGCGCAACTCATGTCGCTTCATTGCGGCGACGATAGTCGTCGAACAAGGTTGATTGGACGATGACTACAAAGAGAATGGCTTCCCGATATTTGCCGATATTTATATGGACATCGAACTGCGCTATTACAAAGTGGAGTGGTCGTCAGCAAATGAACCGGAACGCTCGTTAAACGCATACCATGCTTGTGCGGCGACTTCAGCGGTGCGGGCCTTTTCCTGCCGCACGCTGTTCTGCTTCATCACGAAGTCGGTTAACAGTTGTTCGGCCACGCCGGAGAGGTTGTCTGTCATCCCCTTTGCTTGGGATACCAGTTCTTCGTTGAGGGTAAGATTGACCGGGCGCTTGCGCGATTGATTGCTTTGCATTGATTTCATGGCTTGCCTCCTGTGCGCAGGGTATGCGCATCAGAAAGATTTGTGAATTGAAAATTTGCCTGCCATGCGAAAGACAAAAGTCATTGCATGCCGAAATCACGCGGCCTTACATCTGACATTTTCAACCGGTTTGCCTGCATGGAACTCACGCTGCCAGCCTCAGTTCGACTTTCTTACCGGCCCGAGTCGCCAATGTGATCAACATGTCCAGGCTGAACTTTTCGAACTTGCCGCGGATCAGGTCGGACACGCGTGATTGGGAGATGCTTAGCGCTTGGGCTGCTTCGGCTTGTGTCCATTGTTTGTCGCGGATCAGGATTTCAAGCTGACACATGAGTTCGGAGCGCATCGCGAGGATGACAGCCTCGTCCGGAGGAAAGCCGAGGTCGAGAAATACGTTTCCACTGGATTGGGTAATTTTGAGTTTTTCTTTTTTCATTTCGAGTTCTCCTTGAGTTGCCTGTAGCGGTTGGCTGCAAGCTCAATATCTTCTTTACGCGTTTGCTGCGTTTTCTTTTGGAATGCGTGCAGCACATAAATTGAATCGGCGAATTTCGCAACATAGATGACACGCCACTCGCCCAGTACATGAACGCGGATTTCATAAGCACCCGCCCCCACCCCCACACTCAACATCGGCTTCCAATCGGCGGGCATCAGTCCGGCTTGAACGCGGAATAGCTGAAAGCCAGCAGCTTGCTTCACTTCACGGGGGAAGGCGGCAAGGTCGTCTTCGCTAGAGCCGATGAACTTGAGTGGTTTCATGGCGTCAATATATTAGTATTTATATAGAAGCGCAAGCGAGGGGGTTCAACACATATCAGTCGTAGCGGCGTTGCGCTTCTACCGCGAGACCCGCCCCGACGCTGCCAAACAAGTCACCTTCCATGCGTCTAGCCATAGGCAAGATTGCAGCAATGCGTTCGCGCAGCATGGGCACGCCACTGGCACCACCGGTAAAAAATATTGTATCCACCGACTCGCTACGCACGCCGGCTTTTGTCAGCAAGGTGCTCAGGGTGTCGCCGATCTTTTCTACCAATTCCGCCGACGCTTGTTCAAACTCGATGCGGGTCAGCGTGTGGCGCATGCCGGGGGCGAGTCTATCCAGATGCAGGGTTGCGCTATCGCCAGCGGACAGGGCGATCTTGGCTTCTTCCACCTGCACCGCCAGCCAGTGGCCGGTGCGGTCGCGGATCAGCTTGAGCAGGCGGTCCATTGCTTCGGGCGCCTGCGTGTCTAAATACAGTTCTTGCAGATCGGCCCAAGTGCGGCGGGTATAGGCCTGGTTGATGGTGTGCCAGGTGGCAAGGTTTAGGTAGTAGCTCGTGGGCATGGTCAAGCCGCGCTTGAGCGGGGTGCCATAACCCAGCAGGGGCATCACGCCTTTCAGGCTCAGTTGACGGTCGAAGTTGGTGCCGCCGATATGCACGCCGCTGTTGGCCAGCAGATCGTTGCGCCTGTCGGCTGCCAGTGCGCGTTGCGGCGAGAGCCGGATCAGGGAGAAGTCGGAGGTGCCGCCGCCGATGTCGGCGATCAGCACCAGTTCCTCGCGGTCGATCTGGCGTTCGTAGTGATAGGCGGCGGCGATGGGCTCGTACTGGAAGCTTACTTCGCTAAAACCCGCAGTGCGGGCTATGGCTTCCAGCGTCGCTTCGGCCTTTTGGTCGGCGGCCGTATCGTCATCCACAAAAAACACCGGCCGGCCAAACACGGCCTGTTCGAAAGTGCGATCCGCCGCCGTTTCGGCGCGGCGCTTGAGTTCGGTGATGAACTGGGTCAGCAATTCCTTGTAGGGCAGTGAGCGCCCATTGATTTCGGTTTTGCCTTCCATCAGGCTGCTGCCCAGCAGGCTTTTCAAGGCGCGCATCAAGCGTCCTTCGTAGCCTTCCAGATATTCCTGGAGGCCGGCCTGGCCGACGCTTACGGTGTTCTCCTCGGCATTGAAAAAAACCACGGAGGGCAGGGTGGGCTTGCCGTTTTCCAGTGCCAGCAGGATAGGCTGGCCGGGACGCAGCCAGCCTACGGTGGAGTTGGACGTACCGAAATCGATGCCGCAGGCGCGGGCGGGAGTTTCAACAGGCATGGTCAGGAGAGAGGTATGAAACCGAACCGATAAAAAATGGAGGGAGATGCTACCGCCCGCGCAGAAAAATGTCGAATGGCAGTTAGAAATGATTGTTCAAAATATGCTCCGAAACAACAGCAGAAGCCGATGATCTGCCCGTCGGCCATTTTATTGCAAAGATGTTTTTATTTATGGGCGCCTCTAAAAATTCAATTTTCTAGACAAGACAAGGCGCGAGTAAAAATTTGAGCGCGGCATATAGTTGATATGTAAGCGATAATTTTTTAGAGTAACGCAGTATTGTGACGAAAATTGGATTTTTAGAGGTGCCCTTATGTTCCACCAGCAATGTCCTGGTGCCAGTATCGTGTGTGGCTTTTACGATATCGCTCCACGCTAATATTTTGCGCATCCATTTTTACGATGATGGCGCCGTCCCGGTCCGAACGCAATGGTTCGCTGTCCACTGCAAGATAGCGTTCGACCACCTCCTTTTTCGGATGACCAAAGCGATTGCGGTAACCCACGGTGAATACAGCATAGCGAGGATGTATGGCCGTTACGAAAGCATTCACCGATGAGGTTTTGCTGCCGTGGTGTGGCACCACCAAGAGTGTGGAGGGGAGCTTTTCTTCATGCTGTTTCAGTAATCGCCATTCGGAATCTTTTTCGATGTCGGCGGCGAGCAACACGCTGTTTTTGCCCGTGCTGATTTTCAACACGCAGCTGCGGTTGTTGTCGCGGATTTTTTCTACTGTATAACTTTCCGCTGTCGGGTGTAGCACTTCAAAGTGTACGCCGTCCCATTCCCATGTTTGCCCATCCATGCAGCGTTGTGTGTTCGAAGTGTGTTGTAACAGGGGATGGTTTGCGGCGAGCGAGGATGAGAGCCATCCTACTGGCATTCCTTGCAAAATAGATAATGCGCCGCCGGTGTGGTCGTTGTCATCATGAGTAAGAATCAGGCCGTCGAGTTGAGAGATGCCCATGCCGCGCAGCGCCGGGATGAGAATGCGGTTGCCACTGTTGGCCTCGCTATTAAAATTGGGACCGGTGTCATATAGCAGTGCATGGTTGTGTGTCTGCGCGGCTACCGCCAAGCCTTGCCCGACATCGAAAATTACCAGGTGTAACGCACCTTCTGGCGGTACTACGGGCAGTACCAGAAACATCGGCAGCAGGGCGATCAGTCCCAGCCAGCGTGCGGGAAATCCGCGCGGCAGCAGCATCCATAGCACACCAAACATGCCAACGACTATGCTCCATGTGGGCGGTGCGTGCTGTGTCCATACCGCATCTGGCAAATTATTCAGCCATTCCAACAGGTTGATACACACGCCCATGACTTGATGTGCCAGCCACAGCGGCCAATCGAAGGGAAGCACCGCGCCCAGCAGGGTGAGCGGCACCACCACGAAGCTGACCAACGGAATGGCAAAAGCATTGGCGATGGGCGACACCAGTGAAATTTGCTGAAACATCGCCAACAGCGGCGGAATCAGCCCGATGCTCATTGCCCATTGAACTCGACCATAGGTTATTAACCAGTGTGGAGGGCGTAAACGGTGCGCAGTCACATAAAAAATCAATGCCACGGCACCGAAAGAGAGCCAGAATCCCGGCGACAGCACCGCCCATGGGTCGAGCAATAACACAACGAGCAAGGCGGCGGCAAGAATTTGCGACGGTGCGACAGTGCGGGAAAGCCACAATATGGAAGCGATCGTCGCCAGCATATAAACCGTGCGTTGCGCCGGTACACCATAACCTGCCAGTAGCGCATAGCCGAGTGCCACCAGCAAACCAATGAGCGCAGCAGCTTTGCGTGCCGGTAGCGCGCGCGTGAGGCGCGCACTGCGTCGCCATAACCAATAGCTTGCAGCAAACGCCAGCCCGGATAGCATGGTGATGTGCAGGCCGGAAATACTCATCAAATGATTAACGCCGGTGCGTGTGAATACCTGCCACTGTGCTGCTGGGATACTGGCCTGGTCACCGATGGCCAGTGCGGTTAACACGCCGACGTAATTATTTTCTGCGACGACACTCACTTCAGCGTTATCGCGAACTACTTTCTCGCTTGCAGCTTGTGGGGTTTGCAGGGGATGAAGCTGATTGGGGAGGGGGTTTAACGTATGCTGGATATGGTCGCGTGCTTTTTCGCGCAGGCTCTGGATAGTGTAATCGGGTGATTTCACTAATGCATCCAGTCGCGAGTTATCGTGCTTTCGATTAATGTAACCGTTGGCGCGCAGGTTGTTTTCCAGCATCCATGCTTCAAAATCAAAATCGTGGGGATTGCTGCTGCCGTGCGGTTGCTTCAAGCGTACTGTGAGCCGCCAACGTTCACCGGCGTGGATGTCAAGAGGTTCTTCCCGTATACCATCGTAACTGGCTAGCAGGATGTGTGGCGGAACAATGGCATTAGGGGTGAGCACTTGTTCAACATCGAAGACAAAACGAAGTCCGTGTTCATGCTGTGCGGGTAGTTTTGCGACCACGCCTATGACTTGAATATCTTTGCCTTGCCATTCGGCAGGTAAAGCATCGGACAGACGTTGCTGCGCAAAAAATGCGGCGTAGAAAAAACCAAGGGAACAGGCAAATGCCGCGAGAAAAACAAGATATGTCTTGCGTTGCACGAAAGTGTTACGCGGTAGTACCCAAGTAACAGCAAATAATAATGTCAGTCCACTCCAGGCGAAGTTGGGAAGCGCTGCCTGTTGTTGCAAAAGCCATACGCCAAATACAAAAAATAAAACGGCATAGCGCATGGCCTGTTTAGTGTCGCCGAATGAATTTGAGCAATTCGAACCAAACTACGCTGCATAGACCGGCAGCACAACTTAGCGCGAGTTGATAGGGGGTGAGAGGCGCGAAGTGGAATATTTCGCGTAAAAAGGGTAAATGCAGGATCAGGAGCAGAAAGGAAAGTGCACCGCCCGTCACCCACCACAGTGCAGGATTGCTGCTATTGAGGGAGCTGAATATGCTGAGTTGCCAGGAACGGTTGACTAAAATCAGCCCAATATTACCGATTACCAGCGTGGAAAAAGTCAGTGCGCGGGCCTCCTCTTCCGTTGCGCCATAATGCAGCGCATAGCCCAGCACTATGAGAGTGGTTAGCAATAGTAACGTACCCTGTATTAGGCTGAGCAGGATGACCTGCTTTCCGAACAACGGCTCCTGTGGGCTGCGCGGTGGACGCTGCATGACATTGCGTTCTGCCGGTTCTGCTTCGAAGGCGATGGAACAGGCCGGGTTGATGATCATTTCCATAAACACGATATGGACCGGAGCGAATACCGTTGGCCAGCCCAATAACAGTGGGATCAGAGATAAGCCGGCGATGGGTATGTGTACCGCAAGAATATAAGCCATCGCTTTGCGCAGGTTATCGAAAATACGGCGCCCGATACGCACGGCGCGCACGATAGAAGCAAAATCATCATCCAGCAATACCAGTGCGGCCGCTTCGCGTGCCACATCGGTGCCACGCCCACCCATAGCGATGCCGATGTGCGCCGCTTTTAACGCGGGAGCGTCGTTTACCCCGTCGCCAGTCATCGCCACTATCTCGCCATTTGCCTTGAGCGCGTTCACCAGCCGCAGTTTTTGCTCCGGAACCATGCGCGCGAAAATATTGCTGTGGCGGATGCGTTCGCGCAATGTTGCATCATCCATTTTTTTAAGTTCAGTACCCGTAATAATGCTGCCGTGCCCACCGGGTAGACAGATTTGTTGAGCAATTGCGGCGGCGGTAGCAGGATAATCGCCGGTTATCATTGCCACGCGGATGCCCGCCGCAGTGCACTCCTTGAGTGCTGCTGCAACGGTAGGGCGGACTGGATCAGCCAACCCGATCAGGCCGATAAATTCGAACTCGAAATCATGCTGGATACCAGGCCATTCATGACCGCGATAACTGGCCTTGGCTACCCCCAATACGCGCATGCCTTGTGTAGCAAGTATGTTTACCCGAGTAGAAAGTATGGATAATTGATGCTCATCCAGATGGCATAGATCGGCCACTGCTTCCGGCGCGCCTTTGGTTGACACTACATACTCATTGCGGTCGTTTGCCTGCCATACGTGCGAGAGCGCGAGTAGTTCCGGCGACAATGAATATTCATGTACCAGCGCCCAATCATGATGTAGATGTTCTGTGTCGGTCAGATAATATTCGCCGAGTGCGTGGATGGCTTTTTCCATTGGGTCAAATGGATCGCTTTTGCTCGCCAGAATACTGAACTCGACCAACTCATGAAATGTCTCGGGTAGTGGCGTGTGCGATGCATCCACTACAAACGATGCATCGCCAACGATTAATTGCTGCACCGTCATTTGATTAAGCGTGAGTGTGCCGGTTTTGTCTACACACAGCACAGTGGTCGAGCCCAGCGTTTCCACCGTGGGCATGCGGCGGGTCAGCACCTGATGGCGAGAAATGCGCCATGCCCCCATCGCCATGAAGACGATCAACACAAATGGATATTCCTCCGGCAAAATTGACATCGCCAGCGTGATGCCAGCCAGAAACCCGTGCAGCCAATCACCACGGCTAAGGCCATAGATTATTACCAATAGCATGCTTAACAGAGCGCCGACAATGGCAAGGTTGCGCACCACCCTGTTGATCTCTTTTTGTAACGGTGTGGTTTCGTTATCCAAGACCTGTAATGCCTTGCCGATTTTGCCGAGCTCGGTGTGCGGCCCGGTTGCCAGTACACGTGCTGTGCCTTGTCCTTGAACCACCAGCGTGCCGGAATACACAAACGGCAAGTCATCGCCGCCGGGCGGATGCAGTGTATGGGCATCAGGTTGGCCGATCTTGCGTACCGGAACTGATTCGCCAGTGAGCATTGATTCATCCGTCGCAAAATCATTGCAGGAAATCAGTGCCGCGTCTGCTGGCACCCGATCACCTTCGGCCAGAACCAGGATATCGTCGCGCACCACTTCACGTCCGGCGATGCGTTGCGCGACACCTTCACGCACCACTAGCGCGCGCGGACTGCTAATGTCGCGCAATGCCTCCAACACCCGTTCCGTCTTGCGTTCCTGATAAATGGTGATCCCCATCACCATGCATACAAAACCCAGCAACATCAGCGCATCACTGATATCGCCCAACAGCAAATAAATCATTCCAGCCACCAACAATAGCAAGAACATAGGTTCGCGCACCACTTCCAGTGCAATCGCCGGGATGTTGCGGCTCCTGCCTGTGGGCAATTCGTTCATACCTTCAACTTCCAGTCGCCGATGTGCTTCGGCATGCGTCAGGCCGCGAATGTCGGTTGGATCGGGTATTTTCGGGCTCATATGTGCAAACTTCCCAAAGAGGGCTGGCATATCAAATATAATCAGGTAATCTACTATCCTGATTTTGTTCAGTAACGATTTTGCCTCATTCAACGAATACCCGTGCCGAAAAAATATTTCAGAAAACTCCTGCCCAGCCATGAAACATTCAAACAAAGCCGTTGGGCGCGTTGGTTTGGCGGCTGGCTACATCATCCCAATCTATGGCATCTTAACCGCCACTCAGTGTCGGGCGGTGTAGCCGTCGGTCTCTTCGCCGGACTGATTCCTGGTCCGTTGCAAATGATAGGCGCAGCTTTACTGGCAGTAATGTTCCGCGTTAATTTGCCGGTAGCTGCGGTCACCACGCTGTACACCAACCCGTTTACCATCGTACCTCTCTATGCGCTGGCATATGAGCTCGGTGTATTTGTTACCGGGCATGTTAATGGCCAGTCGCCCGTCAACCTTTCCCTGCCGGAAATGACGTGGGTTAACTGGCCTGCCGTCATGCTGGATTGGATTGTGTCATTGGGTAAACCCCTCGCTGCAGGCTTGCCGCTTTTGGCGTTAAGTTTTGCTATTGCGGGTTATTTTGGTGTGCGTATGTTGTGGCGTGCGATGGTGATATGGGAATGGCGCAAGCGTGCATCACGGCGGCGCTGATGTTGCGCATGGAAAGCGTGTAGGACACTGAGCTCAGTTTTTTACTGCTTTGTATGGATTTCAGTAAACCGGATTTATCGACTAAATATAAAATATTGCTATGAAAAAATTGAACCAACTGAATTTCGACAACACTTTTTCTCGGCTGCCAGATATTTTTCATAGCCGTCAGAATCCTACGCCTTTGCCCCATCCCTATGTGGTTAGTTTTAATGCTAGTGCTGCCGAATTAATTAATCTGGATGTAACTGAAGTTGAACGCGCGGAGTTCACCGAGTATTTTATCGGCAACCGTTTGCTGTCCGGCAGCGAACCATTATCGATGCTTTACGCTGGGCACCAGTTTGGTTACTTTGTGCCGCAGCTGGGAGATGGACGCGCAATTTTGCTTGGTGAAGTAAAAAATAACGCTGGAGAGTATTGGGATATTCAATTGAAAGGCGCAGGTATCACACCGTTTTCACGCAATGGCGATGGGCGTGCCGTGTTGCGATCAAGTATTCGTGAATACTTGTGTTCAGAAGCGATGCATGGCTTGGGTATTCCGACTTCGCGCGCTTTGTGCATTGTCGGCAGCGATGCAGAGGTGTACCGCGAGACTATCGAAAGTGCCGCCGTTCTTACTCGTTTGTCACCGTCGCATGTGCGTTTCGGGTCGTTTGAGGTGTTCGCCTATAGAGATCAACATGAACCGATCGCCTTGCTCGCTGATTATGTTATCGCAAAGAACTTTCCTGACATTGGCGATGCGCCGGACAAGTACTTGCGTTTTTTGAATGAGGTAATCGCGCGCACCGCAAATCTGATGGCTAAATGGCAAGCTGTCGGTTTTGCACATGGCGTGATGAATACAGACAACATGTCGATCCTTGGGCTGACTTTCGATTATGGTCCGTTCGGTTTCATGGAAACCTACGACCCGGGTTTTATTTGTAATCATTCCGACCATGGTGGGCGCTACGCTTTTGATCAACAGCCGCAAATCGGTCTGTGGAATCTGTCTTGTCTGGCGCAGGCTTTGACGCCTATTATCGAAGTGGAGAAAGCGCAAGAGGCTCTGGAAAATTACGAGCCGACATACTACGCACACTATATCGAATTGATGGGCAAGAAGCTGGGGCTAACCAATGTCAGCAAAGAAGATGCTACTCTCATTACACCATTGCTGGAGATGATGCACGCAAGTCAGCTGGATTACACTAATCTGTTTCGCAATTTAGGTTTGTTCAAATTCGCACCGGATGAGAAGAACAGCGAGTTACGAGATCAATTCATCGATCGACTAGCGTTTGACGCATGGGCCGAAGTTTATCGTGCACGCCTACAGAATGAGCCGGGAACGGATGAGGAGCGGAAGGTACGCATGGATAAGGCCAACCCAAAATATATTCTGCGCAATTCCATGGCGCAAAGTGCCATTGCCATGGCTGAGCGGGAACGCAATTTTTCGGAAGTAGATCGCTTGTTGGCATTGCTTAGCCGACCCTTCGATGAGCAACCAGAGATGGAAGATTATGCCGCACCAGCACCTGATTGGGCGCGCCATGTCGTGGTAAGTTGTTCATCCTGATGAATGTTGCCAGTTCCACATTTGGTTATTACAACACAAAGCCTTAACACGATACTTGGCCGGAATTTAAACTTGGCCGATAGAGTAGGCTGTGTGTGTTGTTTGATAATGAATACCTGCGGCTAAAGTTACTTACACATATGCTACTGGAATGAGAAATTCACCACAAAAGTATTCAAAAAATAAACAGTCAGGTTGTTATGTTAGCTAAGCATAGCGCGTTGAGCGACTGGCTCGACTATCTTGAGACCAAGCATCCCAAAGCCATTGAGTTGGGCCTTGAGCGCGTTGCAAAAGTTAAACAGCAGTTGGGACTCAACCCAACTTTCCCTGTCATTGTTGTCGGCGGCACTAACGGCAAAGGTTCAGTGTGTGCAATGCTCGAAAGCATGTTGCATGCAGCGGGTTATCGCGTTGGTTGTTACACCTCGCCGCATTTGCTGGATTACAACGAGCGTGTCCGCATCGGCCAGCGGCAGGCCAGTGATATGGAGCTGTGCGCAGCATTCGAGCGGGTAGAGCAAGCGCGTACTGCATCTCATTTGCAAAATACTGACTCTCATTTGTGGGGCAAGGATGAATTGTCAGAAGTTTCGTTAACTTATTTCGAGTTTGGCACGCTGGCTGCGATGCAATGTTTTATTGATCAAGCAGTAGAGGTGGCGATACTTGAAGTGGGTCTGGGAGGGCGGCTGGACGCGGTTAATGTGTTTGACCATGATTGTGCGGTGGTTACCAGCATTGACTTGGACCATATGGAGTATCTTGGTGATACGCGTGAAGAAATTGCGTTTGAGAAGGCGGGCATTTTTCGTGTTGGGAAAGTGGCGGTGTTTGGCGATATGGATGTGCCCATTACGATTCGTGCGCAGGCGCAGCATATCGGCGCGCAGCTGTGGTGTCTGAGCGAACAATTCAGTTTTACGGCAGGTGCGCAACAGTGGAATTATCATGGTGTGAATAACACTCGCAGCGCCTTGCCCTATCCTGCTTTGCGTGGAGCATTTCAATTGCACAATGCCAGCGCCGCATTGGCGGCGCTGGATGCGCTTAAGAATAAATTGCCGGTGAGTATGGCGGCGGTGCGGCGCGGCTTGGTCGAGGTCGTATTGCCCGGTCGCTTTCAGATTGTGCCCGGTAGGCCGATGCTGATTTTGGATGTGGCGCACAATCCACAGGCGGCTCGCTCGCTGGCGCAAAATCTGACTGACTTGCCGCCTTGTAAGAAGACTTTTGCAGTGTTCGCCATGCTTAAGGATAAGGATATGGCCAGTGTGGCGCGTGCGCTTAAAGGGCAAGTGGATGTCTGGCTAGTGGCTGGCATAGCCGCGCCGCGCGGAGCAACGACTGCGGAATTATCCAGTGTGTTATATGCCGATGGAGTGAAATGCGCGGTGCTGACGTTCGTCACGGTAACAGATGCGCTTCAGTATGCCTGTAATGAGGCCGTCGAAAATGATAGAATCATAGCATTTGGTTCATTCTACACAGTAGCAGAAGTAATGCGTGCGCAGTCTATGCTGCGCTTGATTTGAACGGAGATACATGATGGCAAAACAACTCATGGATGATGAAATCAGTCTCAAACGTCGAGCAAGACGTCGGTTGATTGGCGCAGGAGCGCTTGCCATTGTGATTGTGGTATTGCTGCCCATGGTGTTGGATAGTGAACCCAAGTTAGTGGGGCAGGATATTGAGTTACGAATTCCAGATAAGGATAAGGTGGGTGAGTTCATGCCCAAGATGGGCGTGCCGTCAGCGCCAGTCTCCTTTCCTGTGGATTCTTCACCGCTTGCTGTCCCTGCTTCAGCAGTGCCCGGCATGCCTGTTGTTAAAAGCCAAGTAGCCGCAGCACCGCAACAAGCTGATAAAAGTAAGCTTGCTCCAGTCAAGGCTGAAACTGCGTCAGTGGAGAATAATCCTATAGAAGATAGGCAACACACGCCACACTCTGGTTTTGTGGTGCAAGTCGGCGCATTTACCAACGCCGACACTGCACACCAATGGCAGAAAAAATTGAGCAAACAAAATATCAAGGCTTACACCGAGAAGATCGGTAACAAGACCCGTGTGCGCGCGGGGCCTTATGCCACGCGTGAAGCTGCAGAAAATGTGAACAAAAAACTGGAGGCGCAAGGCCTGAAGTCGACGGTAAGTTCAGTGTATTAAGCATGACATGGTTTGATTATATTGTCGTTATTATCACCTTATGGTCGGTGTTGCTGGGATGGTGGCGTGGTTTTGTGTATGAGGTACTTTCGCTACTCGGCTGGGTCATAGCGTATGTGGTGGCACGTTGGCAGGCTGTTAATTTTGCAACGTTTATGCCGACAGCGTTGGGAGTGGATGCGATTAAAGTCACGGTTGCTTTTGCTTTGCTGTTTGTGGCTACTTTGATTGTCAGTAGTATTGTGGTATGGATGTTATCGAAATTAATTAAATCGATAGGCCTTGGATGGTTGGATGGCTTATTCGGTAGCATGTTTGGCATGTTACGGGGCACGCTATTAGTGCTGATATTGGTGCTGCTGGCAGGATTAACTGATTTGCCGAAGGAGCCGTTTTGGCGTGAGGCGAAGCTGAGCAAGCCTTTGGAAAGAATGGCTCTGGCAAGTCTGGTCTGGTTGCCAGATAGCGTGGCGCGCCATGTCCATTTCGGATCGAAAAAATGATTATTGGGGTTAAAATATGTGTGGCATTTTAGGCGTTGTTACGCAATCATCGGCCAATCAAATTCTATATGATGGGTTGCTTGTGTTGCAGCATCGCGGGCAGGATGCCGCAGGTATTGCCACCATTGAAGGAAATACCTTTCATCTGCACAAAGGTAATGGCTTGGTACGTGATGTGTTCCGAACGCGTAACATGCGAGCGCTGCGTGGCAATTCGGGCATAGCGCATGTCCGCTATCCTACTGCGGGTTCTGCCATCGATCACAATGAAGCACAGCCATTTTATGTAAATTCGCCATTCGGCATTGTGCTTGGACATAACGGTAACTTGACCAATACCGAGCAATTGCAGCAAGAATTGTTTCTGGAAGATAGGCGTCATGTAAATACCAAGTCCGATTCGGAAGTGTTGCTGAATGTGCTTGCACACGAGTTGCAAGCTAATTCCACAATGCGTTATCGGCTTGATATTAAAAGTATCTTTGCAGCCGTATCTGGAGTGCATCGTCGCTGCCATGGTGCTTACGCAGTGGTGGCAATGATTGCGGGTTATGGTCTGCTGGCGTTCCGAGATGTTTATGGTATCCGGCCACTGGTATTGGGTAGTAATCAAACTGAAAATGGCACGGAATATTTGATTGCTTCGGAAAGCGTCGCGCTGGATACGCTAGGCTTCAAGTTTCTGCGCGATATTGCACCAGGTGAATCGGTATTTATTGAATTTAATGGGAACTTGCACAGTCAGCAATGTGCAGAAAATCCCACACTTAATCCATGCATTTTTGAGTATGTTTATCTGGCGCGTCCGGATTCAGTGATCAATGGGGTTTCGGTATATGAGACACGTTTGAACATGGGTGAAAATCTGGCCGACAAAATTTCTCGTGAATGGCAGCAGCATGATATTGATGTAGTAATTCCTATTCCGGACTCCAGCCGTCCTAGTGCCTTGCAATTGGCTAATCGTTTGGGTATCTCATTCCGTGAAGGTTTTGTGAAAAACCGTTATATTGGACGTACCTTCATTATGCCGGGACAGGCAATGAGGAAAAAGTCTGTGCGTCAGAAGCTAAATCCAATTAGCGTAGAGTTTAAGGATAAAAATGTCTTGTTGGTGGACGATTCCATCGTACGCGGCACCACTAGCCGTGAAATTGTTCAAATGGCGCGTGATGCCGGAGCGCGCAAGGTGTACTTCGCCTCCGCTGCACCCCCGGTACGTTTCCCAAATGTGTATGGGATTGATATGCCGAGTCGCAGGGAGCTGATTGCCACCGGCCGTAGTGATGAGGAAATTTGTCGTGAGATCGGTGCAGACAGATTGGTTTATCAGGATATTGAAGATCTTAAAGCGGCAGTGCGCAAGATGAATCCGAAACTTAAGTACTTTGATGCTTCATGTTTTGATGGAGATTACATAACGGGAGATGTTACATCAGAGTATCTCGATGCAATTGAAGCGGCGCGTGAAAATAGCAAGGTAAGTACGGATGATGATTCCAGCCAGCTTGATCTTGATTTAGTCGCGAACCAATAATGTGAATTTCTGATAAAACTAAAGCGACCAGAAAATGCATGCTACAGAAATAGAAATGCTCCTTGGTACTGGAACCGAGAATTGAATTTGTTTGACAGGGGCCGGTCTTTTAGCATAGAATTCGCGCCCTTGAAAGTTCACTAATTCTTGTTTTAGGAAGTGCTATGAAAACATTTTCAGCTAAGGCTCATGAAGTCCAGCATGACTGGTATTTGGTAGATGCTGCTGACAAAATTTTAGGTCGGTTAGCCAGTCAAATTGCAGCCCGTCTACGCGGTAAACATAAGGCAATATATACACCGCACGTGGATACGGGCGACTTTATCGTCGTGGTCAATGCTGAGAAGCTGCGCGTTACCGGTAACAAGGCGCAAGACAAGGTTTATCATCGTCATACTGGCTATCCTGGCGGACTTTATACCACCAACTTTATTAAGTTGCAGGAACGTCATCCAGACCGCGTGCTGCAAAAAGCGGTTAAAGGTATGCTGCCAAAAGGTCCTTTAGGCTATGCCATGTTGCGTAAGCTTAAGATTTATGGTGGAGCTGAACATCCACATTCGGCACAGCAACCTAAACCTATTGATCTATTGAAAGCTTAATCATGAATGTGACTTACAACTATGGTACCGGTCGTCGTAAGAGCGCAGTAGCTCGAGTATTCATTAAACCAGGCAAGGGTGATATTGTGGTAAACGATAAGCCTCTCGATGTATTTTTTTCGAGAGAAACTGGTCGTATGATAGTACGTCAGCCGCTGGAGCTTGCTGAGATGGTTGATAAATTTGATATTTTGATTACCGTGTGTGGAGGTGGTGAATCTGGCCAAGCTGGAGCGGTTCGTCATGGCATCACTCGTGCTCTGATAGATTTTGACGCGAGTTTGAAACCAATGTTGAGCAAAGCTGGACTTGTTACCCGCGATGCGCGTGAAGTTGAGCGTAAAAAAGTTGGTTTACGCAAGGCGCGCCGTCGCAAGCAATTCTCCAAGCGTTAAGCGTATTTGGAGTGTTTGGAAAAACCGCCTTTGGGCGGTTTTTCATTTTCAGATTTAATTTCGTAAAACAAATAGTTGGCAAACAGCTGAACATTGCATAAGCTGGGATAACGCATTGACATTATTTTGATAAGCTTGAAGAAGTCTGACGCGGTTAAATCTGTCACGTACTGAACGAGTTTAGCACTGTCGATCGCCTTCACAGTGATAATTGCTGCTGAATGATATTTGCAATACATAACGCAACGTTCAATAGGGGAAGGAAGTGATTAAAGTTGGTATCGTTGGAGGTACAGGTTATACGGGAGTCGAGCTGCTAAGGTTGTTAGCGCTACATCCGAAAGTGGAGTTGCGTGCCATTACCTCGCGCGCCGACCAAGGAGTGCCAGTCAGCCAGATGTTCCCCAGCTTGCGCGGCTATGTGGATTTATGTTTTACCCACCAAGACGAAGCACACCTAGATCAATGTGACTTGGTGTTCTTTGCCACACCCAATGGTATTGCCATGCAGCATGCCCGAGCATTGCTTGACGCAGGTGTGCGGATAATAGATTTAGCGGCGGACTTTCGTATTCAAGACGTGGGGGTGTGGGAAAAATGGTATGGAATGAACCACGCTTGCCCTGATCTGGTTCCTGAAGCAATATATGGTCTGCCAGAGAGTAACCGCGAGCAGATTAAACATGCGCGGTTAGTGGCCAATCCGGGTTGCTATCCAACGGCCGTTCAGCTCGGTTTTATTCCGCTGCTGGAAGCGGGGATTGTGGACTGTAACAGCTTGATTGCTGATGTTAAATCGGGTGTGTCCGGTGCGGGACGCAAAGCAGAGGTCAGTATCATGTTTGCCGAAGCGGCGGACAACTTCAAAGCCTACAGCGTATCTGGGCATCGCCACTTACCGGAAATTAGCCAAGGACTCGCGCGAGCGGCACAACAGAAAGTCGATCTTACCTTTGTGCCACATCTGACCCCGATGATACGTGGTATTCATGCCACATTGTATTCGCGTATACAATGTGACGTCGACCTGCAGGCGCTGTATGAGCGGCATTACGCCGATGAGATATTCGTGGATGTAATGCCAGCCGGTAGTCATCCGGAAACGCGTACGGTACGCGGTGCAAATTACTGTCGTATCGCGGTACATCGGCCGCAACAAGGTAATACTGTGGTTGTATTATCAATAATTGACAATCTGGTCAAAGGTGCAGCTGGTCAAGCGGTACAAAATATGAATATTATGTTTGGCCTACCTGAAACAACAGCACTGACTAGCATCCCACTCTTGCCTTAGAATAATTATAGATGGCCTGAATGGACTTAAGCGAGAGGCAATAACCCAACGCACCTGCTTGCGTGCTTGGTAATAGCTTGCATGGCTTCTACACGAGGTTTTGAGCGGGTCAAGCTTCACTTTACTTTCGGCAGTTAATTTTTCAAATTTTAATCATCATGTTATTCCACTTACCCTGGCAGCCTGTCGGACTTAAAGAAAATCGGCTGCATATTTAGCTGAGTGGCGATTATTTCGCAGAATGCTTGGGAAATAGAACAACGATTACCCTGCAAAATCGTTAAGTAGGTAAGCAGGCATTTAGCCGCAAGGTGAAAGCTCGCAAAATCTACACTGGCTCAGCTAAACTTTAGCTACAATTCTTAAAGTCCGACAAGCTGCTAGATCAAGAAGCTCACGAAATTCAGGACAGTTCGAAAAAATCGTTCATTAGAAACCTTTTGATTCATGTTTGAACGATACTATTACTTCATAAAGTACACGGAAAACGTTAGAATCGCGGTCTTTGCAATACTCTTGAGGAAATTCAACCATGTCTATGGCTGACCGCGACGGTTTTATCTGGTATGACGGCAAACTCGTGCCTTGGCGAGATGCCACAACACATGTATTGACGCATACCCTGCACTACGGCATGGGTGTGTTTGAAGGTGTGCGAGCATACAAAACTGCTCAGGGTACGGCAATCTTCCGCCTTAAGGATCATACCGACCGGCTGTTCAATTCAGCCTATATCTTTAAGATGAAGATGCCGTTCGACAAAGAAACTCTGATGGAGGCGCAACGAGAAGTAGTGCGCGCCAATAATCTGGAGTCCTGTTACATCCGGCCCATTGTGTTCTATGGCTCTGAAGCCATGGGTATCGCTGCCACTGCTGTAAGCGTCCATGTCGCCGTTGCGGCTTGGCCATGGGGCGCGTATCTTGGTGTAGATGGAATGGAAAAAGGCATTCGTGTAAAAACTTCCAGTTTCACCCGCCATCACGTAAACATTAATATGTGCCGTTCCAAATCAGTCGGCACCTATACCAACTCCATTCTGGCCCATCAAGAAGTAGCGCATGATGGCTATGATGAGGCGTTGCTACTGGATGTGGATGGTTATGTGGCGGAAGGAGCGGGCGAGAATATCTTTATTGTGAAAAAAGGCAAGCTGTACACACCCGACCTGACTTCCTGTCTGGAAGGCATTACGCGCGACTCCATCATCACACTGGCGGCTGGTCTTGGTTTGCAACTGTTCGAAAAACGCATCACGCGCGATGAAGTATATTGTGCCGACGAAGCCTTCTTTACTGGAACTGCGGCAGAGGTTACACCGATCTGTGAGCTGGATAACCGCACTATAGGCAATGGGTCGCGCGGCCCGATCACAACGCGCCTGCAAGCGCTATTTTTCGATTGTGTCAGTGGAAAAAATCCGCAACATGCCGATTGGTTGGCACACGTTTAAAAGGAATTATATGCAAACCGAACACGCCAAGCTACGCTATATCGAAGTGACCACTGCAGACTTACCACTTTTTTGCCCCATGCCTAATATGAGCTTATGGAATGCACATCCTAGAGTGGCTATTCCCGTAGACAAAGTCGGCGAAGCGCGCTGCCCCTATTGCGGCACACTTTACAAGTTCAAGGGAGAGTTACCTAAAGGACATCATTAAAAATCCCCTTTAGGTGCGGACTCATGGAGTGCGCGATCACATCAAGCACGCACTCCCGCTAACGTTGTTTCGTGACTCTTGATAGAGTCACATGCATATCCTTATCCAATTCATGGAGTAAAACAATGCAAAACATACCTAAGGAAATTTTCAAGGCCTATGATATTCGTGGCATTGTCGGTAAATCACTGACCCAGGAAATTATTGAGATTATTGGCCATGCCATCGGTTCAGAAGCCACAGCACGCGGTCAGCACACGATTGCCATTGGCCGCGACGGTCGTCTATCTGGCGTGGAATTTGCCGCCGCTTTGGCACGAGGCATACAGAAGAGCGGCATCAACGTCATTGATGTTGGGCGTGTGGCCACTCCCATGGTGTATTTTTCAGCTTATCATCTGGAAACGCATTCCGCAGTGATGATTACCGGTAGCCACAACCCCCCTGATTACAATGGACTGAAAATGGTACTGGGAGGCGAGACGCTTTCCGGTGATGCCATACAAGCGTTACGCACACGTATCGAGCAAAATAATCTCAGCCATGGTGCGGGTGTTTATTCGCAATACGATATAAGCCCCGTATACATTGCACGCATCGTTTCCGACATCAAATTGGAACGACCCATGAATATTACGGTCGATTGCGGCAATGGTGTCGCTGGAGATTTTGCCGCCAATTTGTATCGCCAGTTGGGCTGCACAGTCACGGAACTGTTTTGTGAAGTGGATGGCAACTTCCCTAATCATCATCCTGATCCTTCACAACCGGAAAATCTGCAAGACCTGATCCATGCACTCGCCAGTAATGATAGTGAACTGGGTTTGGCCTTCGACGGCGATGGCGACCGCTTGGGTGTAGTCACTAAAAATGGCAATATCATTTTTCCAGACAGGCAGTTAATGCTTTTCGCTGCCGATGTGCTGGCACGCAATCCTGGTGCAGAAATAATTTTTGACGTTAAATCCACGCGAAAGTTGTTTGGCTGGATCACACAACATGGTGGTAAACCCATACTCTGGAAAACCGGCCATTCCTTCATCAAGTCAAAAATGAAGGAATGCGGCGCATTGCTGGCCGGCGAAATGAGTGGCCATGTATTCTTCAAGGAACGATGGTATGGCTTCGATGACGGATTGTATGCGGGGGCCCGTTTGCTTGAATGCTTGAGCAAACAGACAGATGCAAATAGCACGCTGAATGATCTGCCCAATTCAATAAACACACCGGAACTGCAAATTAAGCTAAAGGAGGGTGAGAACTACGCTCTGATTACCCAACTGCAGAAAGATGCCAAATTTACCAATGTAAAAGACATTATCACCATAGACGGTCTGCGTGTGGAATATGCCGACGGCTTTGGCTTAATACGATCCAGTAATACAACGCCAGTGGTCGTATTACGCTTTGAAGCAGATAATGAGGAAGCTTTAATCAGAATTCAACAAGACTTTCGCCACGTACTGCTGAATGCCAATCCAAGTTTACAGCTACCATTCTGATCTGAATGATTGGATGTCCTTTCTCAAAAATAATGGGCACCACAAAAGTCAAACTAAGTGTTGGACAAAGCCGCTACATGGAGAAACGCTATTTGTACTATCTGCGCCCACAATTAAAGGGCGCCTCTAAAAATTCAAGTTTCTAGCGAGTAAAAAAGCAGCGCTTGGAAAAGATGTATAACAACCCAGAACCAAGCAAATGTTATAGCTAAAGGGAAAAAATGCCCGAAGTTACACGTGATCATTTCCTGCGAGCAGCTGCTGACATCAGCGCACATGGCGACAACGACACACTTCCGTTTGATATTGACACACAGTTTACTTCGTATAAGCAGTTTGAGCTTGCAAGCCTAGCGTTTGCTTTCTTCGAGCAGTTGCAAAATGATAATGAACAAAATAGCGCACGAAAAATATCCGCACTTAGTGTGTTTAGCGAACGTCTTCTAGCACCAACTGGGCCGACAGGCTTTCGCGTTGTAACCAAGATTCATCCATTCTGGAACATTTACTTCAACGGCCTCGGTATAGCAATTGCTGAAGCATTAGAAAGTAACCGTGATGGTCGTGCTCATTCATACCGCCTCCTGCTCAACGGCGGTAACGAACTGTTCGATAGAACATCCTCGTGGAAAGTATTCCGTGAAAAAACTGTTACCGATGCCAATGCATCCAGTGATGGAACAATCATAGTTCAAACCGATATTTCAAGTTTCTACGAACACATTTCACATCACCATATTGAGAACTTAATAGACGACTTGTTTCCTGACAATGGACGTATTGGCAATCAGGTGAATGCCCTCCTTAGTAAGTTCTCATCTGGCAGGTCATTTGGCCTTCCAGTCGGAGGACAGTGCTCCCGAATTCTTGCGGAGCTATTCCTCAATTTGGTTGATCATCGAATGACGGGAGCTAGAATTCGATGGCACAGGTATGTCGATGACTATGTACTTATAGCAAGCTCTCATGCGGATGCTTACAAAGCACTTGCTTTTCTTTCGCACACGCTTGCTGATTATGGACTTACGTTGAACAAGACAAAGACTGTAATGCTTACAGCCAAGCATTACTCGGACTATGTAACGGCTCAACTTGGCGGCAATGATGATGAAGCAGGAAAGCTTAGAGAGATTGACCTGCGCTTTGATCCTTACTCAGATACATCAGTCGAAGATTACGAATCACTGAAGCAAACCGTCGAAAGCCTTCAAGTTCATAGACTTCTAAATCGAGAGTTGGAGAAAGCCATCCCCGATACTTTCTTAGTGACGCAGATTGGGAGAACTCTAAGGTTACAGGAGCCTAATATAGCAATTCAACTAGCGTCCGCGCTCCTCAGTCAAGGAAACCTTCACGCTTTCCGGGCATCTTGGTCAGCCATCATGCGAGGAATTGCAAATCTTCGCTCTTCTGAAGAACACAGCAACATCTTTGCCGAACTCGATCAACTTTTAGACCTTATCCCAGAGCATTCCGCACATCTATTGCAGGCAGAAGCAGGTCTTCTTCATTATCTCCGAACGCTGAGGTTCGCGAGGACAACTCAACGCACAGCCTTCGCCCATAATGTTTACAGTAATACTCGTTCAGATACAGTCAGGAGGTCTTGCATTGATTGTTGGCGGCAGTGGAAAGACAGGGATGCTTTCACCTTCCTTCGAAATAGATGGAACGAACTTAGCGCAGAGTGCCAACGCATTGTGTGGCTTTCGGCATCGGTGTTTGGTGATCAAGGTGATGGGTTTAAGCGGCAAATTAAACCAAGCCTAGGTCAATCATGGAGGCTTGGGATTGAGTGCCAAGGTGTCACTAGTTATGCCACTATTTATCAGGAGTGGTGCGATGACGCACAATCCTGTGAATGACCCAAGAACAGTCGCCCGCAACATTCCCGGCGTTTTTGACTCATTATTTCCTCAGTTAACTCCCAGTATCGTCGCTCATTTTAACCGAACAGCGCAGGTTTCACTGTGCGCGCCTATCCCTATTAAGATGGTGCAGGAGAGTAAGCTTCTTAAAGCCATGCTCTTTGAACTTGGTTTCACTGTTGGTGAAAAGCAGCTCGCGGGAAATAAATTTGACTGGGATGATTGCTTGCGGATTGCTATCGCTCGGCAGAAACGTTATTTCGATGCACAAGTACCGAGTGAGCTTACCAAGCTTGACAAACAGGTAGCCGAAATGACTGGCAATAATATTGCAACAATGATTAAGGAATTGGCCGCAGAACGTAAACATCCTATAAGGTCAGCACCTGCTGTTTCGGGTTTTCAATGGATTTCTTCAGGGCACGGTGATTTTGCAATCGGCCCAACCCTTATAGAGGTGAAGTGTAGTAGTGGAAATTTTTCAGCTCCAGACTATCGGCAGATAGTTATGTATTGGCTACTTAGCTTTTCTGCATCAGTAGAAGACAATCGCGCAGAATGGTCTGAAGGTATTTTGTTAAATCCACGTTCAGCAAAGTATGTGGCGTTTGAACTTGACGATTTTTTACGTGTAATAAGTGGCGGGCGTACAAAAGTTGAAATTCTTCAGCTTTTCTCATCAATGGTTGGAACACGCGATGTTAAATAAGGTAATGAAGATTAAGCTCGTCATCATATGGACCTGCGCATATCTTTTGAGGAATCGTTACCCATGGATTCTAAGTATTGGGCAGTCGTGTAAGTCATAGTCAACGCATTCAATGCGTAACGATTTTTATCAAAGCGTTTTTTACTCTGATCTCAGGAGAAATATTGATTCCTTGAGCGATCAAAAAGATCAAGTTCTCTCCCCGTATCGAAATGGCACATGTGTAACATCAGTGACTTACTAAAGTATCGTCATAAAAAATAACCTCACCTGTGGAGATATTATGAGTGCCACCGATAATTCCACATTCACCCTTTTCAATCATTTCTTTTAAAATCGGACTACTTTCCATAATGGCGTGGACTGTTCGTTTAACATTACCCGTGGAGACTTTTTCTACAAATTCATCATTACTTGAAGTGCGGTTATCGGTGACAGTTGTTTCATCATCAACTGCAGGTTGTAGCTTACTTAACAAGGCTGTCAAATTCCCCATTTCTACATGATCGCAAGCCCCTTTTACCGCACCGCATTTAGTATGACCTAAAACCACGATGATTTTAGCGCCGGCGACTTTGCAACCAAATTCCATGCTGCCCAATATATCTTCATTAATGATATTTCCAGCTATACGCACACTAAAAATATCGCCCAATCCTTGATCAAAAATCAACTCTGTAGATGTGCGGGAATCTATGCAGCTCAAAATTACCGCAAACGGATGTTGTCCATCGGAGGTTTCATTAGCCTGTTGCAGCAAGTTACGATTGACTTTCAAGTTATTGATAAAGCGCTCATTTCCTTCTTTTAATATACTTAATGCCATTCTAGGGCTAATGGCAGACTGTAGTTTTTTGGTTAATGTTTTTATTTTTGTTTCAACCGTTACATTTTTTGTTCTAGCATTACTTTCATAATTTTTTATGATCTCAGCAACATCGTAAGCAATGAATTTTGAATAGGTGGCATCAATAATCACTTTGGCATTATTAGGGATACTATTTAAAGTATTTAAGATCCCTGCTTTATTGATAAATGACACCTCTTCTGCCAAAACCAGATGATGAACTTCTTGTCCGTTTTCTGAGCTAATAATTTTTTTCACAAAATGCGAATTTCGGTAGCTGTGGCGTAATGTAAAGAAAATACCAAAAGCCATACCAATCAATATACCGCCTAATAAATCGGTCGCCAATATGCCGATTACTGTCGCGATAAAAGGCACGAATTGCTCCCACCCTAACTCGTACATTTGTTTAAATAGCGCAGGTTTAGCTAATTGATAACCGACTATAAGCAAGATTGCCGCTAAACTAGCTAACGGAATTTTGTTCAATAATCCCGCAATGGTAATCGCGCTAATGAGTAAAAAGATGCCATGAAGTATCGTGGATAGTTTGCTTTTTCCACCAAAGGAAATATTAGCCGAACTACGCACAATCACTTGGGTAACCGGCAAACCGCCAATCAAGCCAGAAATGATATTACCCAAACCTTGCGCTTTTAATTCTCTATTTGCAGGGGTCACTCTTTTGTCAGGATCCAATTTATCGATTGCTTCAACACATAACAGGGTTTCTAAACTGGCGACAATTGCAATAATTAACGCAACTTTCAAAACTTCAACATTGCTAATGGCCGAGAAATCAGGGAAGGTAAACTGATTAATAAATCCGGACAAGTTATCAGGCACGGGAAGTCTCACGACTTGATCAGCTGCCAAACTAAAATTCAATAATCCATTTTGATAAGCCATGTTCATGAAAATGCCTAACACCACGACGACTATAGGCCCTTGAATAAATTGAAATATCTTATTTTTTTTGATTAAAACCGTATCCCATAAGATAAGAATAACCAAGGACAATGCTGCAATTAATAACGCGCCAGGGGAAAATGCATTTATAGCACTGACAATTGATGTAAAGGTGTTTTCTCCACTGACTTGCAAAAAAGCATCAGCTCCTACAGCATCTTTGCCATAACCTAATGCGTGCGGGATTTGCTTTAGAATAATCAATAAGCCAATGCCTGTTAACATGCCTTTAATCACCGAAGAAGGAAAAAAATAGACAATAAAACCCGCTTTAGCAAAACCCATAATAAGCTGGATAATTCCGGCTAAAACCACCGCTAATATAAAGACTGGCCACGAGCCAAGAGTCGCAATACCTGAAAGCACAATCACAGCCAAACCAGCGGCGGGACCACTAACGCCATGAGACGAGCCACTGGCAATACCGACCACGATACCACCAACGAAGCCAGCAATAATTCCCGAGAATAAAGGCGCACCCGATGCCAAAGCAATTCCAAGGCACAAAGGAAGAGTCAACAAAAACACAACAATACTGGCAGGCAAGTCGTTTCTAATGTCTTTAAACATTGTTTACTTCTCCAAACAGTTGGTTTAGGATCATGTGGAATAGCAACGCTATATGATTAAGATAGTAATGCTATCATTATAAGCTAGTAAAGCGATTATTTTTTTCAAAAATTTGCTGAACAGCTCTGTCAAGACAATCAAAAAATTAAAGCTTCTAACAGTCTATCAGGCTTAAAGAATCGTAGCGGGAATTGAACTGAACGAGAATATATTTTGCAAGCTTTCACCTTATGGCGGAATGTCTGCTTACCCCCACTTGACGTTTTTGCAGAGTAATAGTTGTTCTATTGCCCAAAAAAAACGAAAAAGTCACCGCTCAGCTGAATTTTCTGCCGATTGCATTAAAGTCCGACAGGTTGTTAAAACAAGCATAATTAGGTAGCGCAATGGAAATTCAATTACACGTTAATATGAATGAGAAATTATTTCTCAGAAACCCAGAGCAATCGGAACTGGGTAGAAAAATCATCTTGCACAGCATTCAATTAATCCATAAAAATGGCTTTGAAGTCTTTACGTTTAAAAAGCTGGCAAAGGAAATGGGCTCTACTGAGGCCGGTATTTATCGGTATTTCGAGAATAAGCACAAGGTATTAATTTATTTGACAGCTTGGTATTGGAGTTGGCTTGAATATCAGGTTAGTTTCCAGACCAACAATATTAAAGATTCGATAGTTAAACTTAAAGTAGTTATCAAGTTACTCGCTGGCACTGTCGAGGATGATATCAGAACTGCCCATATTGATGAGCGTTGCCTGCATCAGATTATTATTACTGAAAGCTCAAAAACCTATTTAACCAAAAATGTATCCCAAGATAATAAAGATCAGCTATTTAAACCTTATAAAGACCTTTGCGCCGTCATCGGAAATATAATTATTGAGTGTAATCCGAATTACAAATACCCGAAATCATTAGCCTCTACGATCATTGAAGTGGCACATTTGCAGAACTTCTTTATGAATAATCTACCGTCATTAACTGATTTCGGCTCTCATAAAGATGAATTAGAAATTGTTTCATTTCTGGAAGATTTAGTGTTTTCCAGTATTAGTAAAGCTTAGAATAACTGCTGAATATTAAACTTAATTATTTGAATGGCATGAGACACCTCACACGCTTGAGAAAATTTTGCCGCCGTATTACCTTGATAATCTGTCAGCTTCGAATTCGGTGACGCCCGCCCCTTGAGTTGAGCAAGAGGCTCTACAAGCAGTACATGCCCCGACACGCTTAACACGACTGCCAGACCGCTCTATTGCGAGCAACCTACCACCCACCTCCAAGTGCTTTGTATAGCGCAATAAGATCAGTTACCGCAACTGTATGCGTTTTTGCGTATAAATCTTCGGCTTCGTGCAAACTGCGCACAACTTCCAACAGGTCTGCCAGCGCTATATCTCCGAACTTGAAACGTTGCTTGGCATGGCCATAACTACGACGAGCAGATTCTATAGCAGTGCGCTGAGCCTGAACCGACTCAAGCGAGAGTTGGTAATTGCTGAGGCTCCGCTCGGCATCTGTCAAAGCTGACAATACAGCCTTTTCGTAGGCGTGCGCCGCAGCTGTTTGGCGTTCCTCTGATGCTCGGATCTGTGCTTTTACCCGGCCGCCATCGAAGATACGCCAGGAAATTAACGGGATGATCGACCAAGTCTGGCTGGTTGACTTAAACAGATCGTCAATAGCAAGCGCTTGGAACCCGCCATTCGCAGAAATTGACAATCGTGGAAACCACTCGGCAGTGGCGACCCCAATATTTGCCGTTGTAGCTGCCAGACGCCTTTCGGCAGAACGAACATCAGGGCGACGGCGTAGCACGTCGGCACGCTCGCCAACAGGGATAGTCCTGAGCATGATCTCAGCACTTTTGCTGTCAGCCAGCGCCAGTTGACTCTCAGGCAATTCCCCAAGCAAAACGCCAATACCTAATGCAGCAGCCCGGATGCGTGCCCGGATGCCAGGTAACACGGCGGCGGCAGTATCGAATTGAGCCTGCGCCCGGTCAACATCACTCTGTGCGAGATCGCCCCCGACTGCACGTCGCCGTACCGTATCGGTAATGCGACGCAGCGTTTCGACCGACGCTGTGCGAGCGACCAACTCGCGTTGAGTTCCTCGCAAGGTCAAATATGTGCGAGCCACCTCGGCAACAATGCTTATTCGTATATCGCTTGCAGTTTCTTCGGTCGCTTGTAGTTGGGCTTCAGCAGATTCCACAGTCCGGCGTATACGGCCGAAAAGATCGATTTCCCAAGCTGTATCAAAGCCCACATCATGTATGGTCTGGTCGCGACTGAGTCCCGGAATGGATCCGATCGGAAGAGGGCCGTTCTTACTTTGGCGTCGCCGGTTGACACTTGCATCGGCTCCTAGCGTGGGCGCTTTCGCACCAATTGCCAAGTCGCGCAATGCGCGCCCTTCAGCGATACGAGCTTGAGCCTGACGAATGTCCAGATTCTGCGCGAGCGCCATTTCAATCAGTTGATCCAGCATGGGATCGCCCAAGGAGCGCCACCATGTGGCCAGTTCCGGGTCAACCACCACAGCTACTGCTGGCTTGGACCAACCTTTTCCAGTGTCTATTTCGGGGACTCGGTACTCGGGACCGACCGTACACGCAGCAAGAAGCCAAACGGATGCGACCATAGCAATGCGCCACAACATAATCTGGCTGAATCGAAACGATATAGGCGCTCGGGTAGGTTTGGTAATTAGCATTCAATACCTCACTGCAACTTACCGCGAACAAACAAGGTTGCAGCGGACAGGGTAACGAGAGCGATGACAGCCATCGGCCAAATATTTGCAAAGACTTCAGATGGGGGTAGCGCTTTTAGGAAGCTGCCCTGAAGAATAATTAAATAGTGCTTGAGCGGAATCGCCTGAGCCAGCCATTGAAGAAAGATTGGCATATTCTCAACGGGGGTAGCAAAGCCGGATATCAGAACAGCGGGTACACCAACGGCAAAAGTTCCGAGAATAGCTTGCTGCTGGGTTGCGCATACCGATGAAATCATCAGACCAATACCTACTAGAGAGAGAATGAAAAGAACCATGCTGATTAGCAACAGGACAAAACTTCCAGTGAATGGGATGCCAAACACAAAAATGCCAGCCGCCACCATGAACAAGCCAAGCACGATATTGATCAACAAGGCTGGTGCCATCTTGGATACGATAATTTCTATGGGTGTACAGGGGGAAACAAGTAGCTGATCGAAGGTCCCGAGCTCGCGCTCCCTGGCAATTGACAGCGCTGTAACGAGCAACGTTATAAATGTTACCAGTATGCCACCGATGCTCGGCACAATAAACCAACGGTAGATAAGGTTCGGGTTAAACCAATGGTTCACCACAGCACTCTCATTTGTGAGCCGGGGCCATGGAGTTAGTTCGGCACTGAGCCCGCTTGCGATGCTATTCAGGTACCCCAGCACGACTTGCCCTGCATTGGCACGGCGGCCATCGAGAATGACTTGTGCTTTTCCTATACGGCCGGCGTCGATATCTCGGGAAAAATATTCTGGTATGTTGATCACTGCAATGACTTCCCGCTGCTCGATCATCCTCTTGATCTCAGCAGGGCTTTGCACTGGAAGCAAACGGTGAACGAATTGAGCTGCACCAATACGCTCTACAAGTTCGTGTGACCATTTGCCAGCATCACGATCGTAAACGGCAATATCGACATTCTTCACATCAAGGGTTGCAGCAAATGAAAAGACAAAAAGCTGTACTAACGGGGGTACGATCAATACAAAACGGCTCTTGGGGTCGCGCAGCACGCTGAGTAACTCTTTGACAATTTGCGCCATAAGGCGTGGAGAGAACAGGCGCATGGTCTAGTTATCCAGACTCTTTGCCGTTTTTGCAAGTGCAACGGCGAAAAACACAATACCAATGGCCAGCATCGCCAGCATATTTGGAAGCAGGAGTGCCCAAATATCCCCAGCAAGAAATACGGTTTGTAGCGAAGAGACAAAATAGCGCGCTGGAATCACATAAGTCAGGATGCGAATCGGCGCTGGCATTGAATCAATTTCAAACAGATAACCTGAGAGCAGGAATGCGGGGAGGAATCCAGATAAGAGTGCGACTTGAGCAGCAATAAACTGGTTCTTTGTAACCGCTGATATCAGTAAACCTTGACCCAGCGCGGGTACAAGAAAAACGGATGAAAGAGACAGCAGGGTCAGCCATGAGCCGCGCAAAGGTACGCCGAAAACAGTTATTGCCAGAAGCGCGGAGATGATAGTCGCGCCCAGACCAAGCACAAAATAGGGCAATAGCTTTCCAATCAGAATTTCAACGACTGATGCGGGTGTGGACATGATCGCTTCCATGGTTCCGCGCTCCCATTCTCGCGCTACCACTAACGCCGTAAGCAAGGTGCCTATCATCGTCATGATGATAGCAATAGCGCCTGGCACAAGAAAGTGACGGCTTTCAATCTCTGGGTTGAACCAGAATCGTGGCTCCAGTGTAAGCGCACTGCCTATAGCCGGGGAGTGAGCTGATTGCCATATTTTGATCACGCCTTGCGCATAGTTGGCGACAAAGCGAGCCGTATTAGGTTGTGCCCCATCAGTTATGATCTGAACAAGAGGAGGGCGGGTGCCGGATGCTAGCCTCTGCTCAAAATCCTGGGGAATTACCACGTAACCCCGGAGCCGCCCGCCAACAACCTCCCCGGCAACCTCACGCCGGTCACGCGCAGGCGTAACAGCGAAATATCGTGTACCGGAGAAAGCCGCCGCTAATGATTGCGCAGCGGCACTGTCGGATTCCAAAACTATGCCGATGGGCACTTTCTGGGTATCGAGCGATACGGCATATGCAAAAAGAAAGAGCATTACCACGGGTAATACGAATGCGATTAGTATCGTCGAGGGATCACGGATTACTTGCAAACTTTCTTTTCGTACCAATGCCCATAGGCGCCGGAAATCGAATCGGGAAGCAACCTTTTCGGTGACACTCATTTAGTCTCCGTTGCCCGGGTGGTTGTGTTCTCTGCATCTGCTGATTGAATGAGCTGTATAAACGCGTCTTCCATCGTCGGCTCATCGCTCCCGTCCTTGAATACGCTCCGCTTCAGCGCGTCAGGTGTGTCCAGTGCGATCACCTTGGCTTGGTACATCAGCGCGACGCGGTCGCAATATTCGGCTTCGTCCATGAAATGAGTGGTCACGAGCACAGTCACCCCCTTGCGCACTAGTCCATTGATGTGCGTCCAAAATTCTCGGCGTGTTATCGGATCAACACCTGAAGTAGGTTCATCAAGAAACAACACTGGTGGCCGGTGCATCAGCGCACAAGCCAGTGCCAGCCGCTGCTTGACGCCAAGAGGGAGGTCGTCTGGCGACAAGTGTATATATTGCTGCAGGTGGAATATCTCGATCATTTCGTTTATACGTTCCCGCTTGGCAGCGCCGTCAAATCCGTAGACGCCTGCCGAGAATTCGAGATTTTGTCGTGCTGAAAGCAGACCATACAGGGAAAATTTCTGCGCCATATAGCCCAGCTGGCTCTTGGCTTCGCTCGTTGCTGTGCGAAGATCCAGTCCCATTACATGCGCTCCACCCGAGGTCGGTTTGAGCAAGCCACAAAGCATCTTGAAAGTCGTTGATTTGCCTGCACCGTTGGGGCCGAGGAGGCCAAATATTTCACCTTTCTTCACCTGAAAACTCACATGATCGGTCGCGATGAAATCACCAAAACGGCGAGTGAGGTCAAGACACTCGACAGCAATGTCTCCCTTGAAATTTACGGTCGCCATTCGCTCTGCAAGTGCTGATGTTCCGCCCGGTCCCCCGCCGAGCAAATCAACAAAGGCATCCTCGAATCTTGGAGTAACGGGTGCAATTTCTGCGCCGACTTCCCCGGCCAAGGCATCAATCTCTTCCCGGGTAGCATTCTTACGCAGAACGGCTCGAACGGAATTACCCTGAATGACGCCATCACAAACTGATTTCAGGTCTAGCACCCGTGACAGAACGATCCGGCGCTCTTGCTGTGGATCGAGCAGACGAAAGCTTCTGTGCTTCAACGTCGTCGTCAGCTCGTCTGGTGGGCCATCGTATTCGATCTTGCCCTCATTCAGGAGGAGTACAGTTGCGCAGCGTTCGGCCTCGTCGAGATAAGCCGTTGACCACACCACCGCCATGCCTTCGTCAGTTAGTTCGCGCACCATTTTCCATAAATCTTGTCGACTTACGGGATCAACACCAACGCTTGGTTCGTCCAGCAGCAAGACGCGGGGTTTCCCCATCATCGCGCAGGCAAGCCCCAGCTTTTGTTTCATGCCGCCAGAGAGTCGGCCAGCTAGACGCTTTGTAAAGGGCGCGAGTCGGGTAAACGTGAGCAAGCGCTCGAATATGTCCTGATGGGTGTTAGGTTCGACTCCCTGTAACTGCGCATAAAGACGAAGATTCTCCATCACCGATAGATCCTCATACAGCCCGAAACGTTGCGGCATATATCCCGTTAACGTGTGAATGCGGTCGCTGTCGCGCACGGTATCGCAGTCGGCGACAATAATGCGCCCCGCGCTTGGTGCCATAAGCGCCGCCATCAAGCGCATCAAAGTAGTTTTCCCTGCTCCATCAGGCCCAATCAAGCCAGTCAGCCTGCCCGGCAAAATGTTTGCAGTAATTTCGTGTAGCGCCTCGACATTTCCAAAGAACTTTGTAACACCGACAATCTCGACTGCCGGCTGTGATGACAGCTTGACCCGAGAAACTTGTGTGCTCATCTCATCGGTCATGTGCTTCAGTAGCAACTCGTATCGTCACTGGCATCCCCTGGCGAAGGGCGCTATCTGAATTTGAAACGACAATTCGTATGCGGTATACAAGATCAGTTCTAAGATCTGTAGTTTCCACAGATTTCGGTGTGAACTCAGCACGCGGAGAAATAAACCCGATCTCTCCCTGGTAGACTTTGTCTGTTGAATCAGTTCGTACCGTCACCTTGACGCCAGGGATAACCCGACCAAGATCCGGTTCGCTCACATAAGCTCTTATGTAGACCGGATCACGAAGCGACAGGATGTAGACGGCCGAGCTCGCGTTCACCATACTGCCCGGCTCGCGTACTCGAGACAGTACGGTTGCATTGGTCGGAGCAGCCAAGCGAGTATCAGCCAATGCTGTCATGGACTGTGCAACCATAGCCTCTGCTACGGCTAACCGTGCCTCTCCGGCAGCGACATCCTCCCGACGGGAACCTTCCTTTTTCAAGGCTAACGCTTGTTTTGCTGAGGCAAGAGCCGCCTCTGCCTGGTCACGTGCCGCACGAGCGGCATCGCTGACACGTTGGCTTACCGATCCTGATTTCACAAGCGCGCTCTGGCGTTTGAAATTATTATCCGTATTTTTGAATACGGCCTTGGCTTGGCGCACTGACTCATCTGCTTGTGCGATTTCTTGGGGACGATTGCCGTGGCGTAATTTTTCGAGTTCGGCACGGGCACGCAGCACCTCGGCTTCAGAGACTGCCAGTGCATCGCGGTATGGGCGAGCATCAAGTTCAGCCATAACGTCGCCGGTCTTTACTGTGGCACCCTCGTCAAAGAACGCTTTCGCCAGACGACCAGGCTGTCGGAAAGCTAGATCAACCTCGCGAATATCGACGTTTCCATAGAGAAGGAGTGAATTTTTTGGACCCGGATTACGGCTCAACAACCAGTAGCCCGCCACCAAGATGGCAGCGATGGCAACAACAAGAATAACGCGAAGTTTGACGGAATTCATTTCAACCTCCGGAAAGGAAACGGACAGTGTGGCGATATTTCGGTGGATTTGGGTTTGACTAGAATCGAGTTCGATCTCTCCGATAATTTCCCATCCTATGAGCCACAGTATACCGCTTCGTGCAGCCCGAAACACCCGCTCCTGCCCAAGAATGGCTGCATTTAGCAAGCGTGCAGGAGTCGCCTCTCTGTAAGCCATGCACCCGTTGAGTCAGCATCAGTAAACGCTCCATGAGCCAGTCGTAGAAAACGGCGTGACGCAGCACGCTGCTTCACCTGTTCGGCCAGGTTGCGTACCAATGAGATTGGTGGCAGCATTAACATGTCCAGCCAGAACTTAACGTGAAGATAAGGATAGCTACCATGCCCGCTTTTTTCACTTGTCACCTTCTTTGAGCCAGTCACATGGCCTACGAGATCAATGCTAATGCTCCACCTGTTGCCGTATCTCCTCCTGTGACCAAAAGAATCGTACTATTTTCCGACGGCACCGGTAACAGTTCCGCCAAGGCGGAAAAAACCAACGTGTGGCGTCTCTTTCAGGCGCTCGACCAAAAAGAGCCGGGCCAGATCGCATATTACGACGATGGCGTGGGGACATCGTCGAACAAGTATCTTGCCATGCTGGGTGGAGTCTTTGGCTGGGGCCTGAAGCGCAACGTCATCAATCTCTATAAATTCGTCTGCCGAAATTATGAGCCAGGCGCCGAGATCAGTGGTTTCGGTTTCAGCCGTGGCTCATTCACAATTCGAGTACTTACCGGGCTTATCACCACCGAAGGCTTGATCGCATTTCGCTCCGAGGAGGAGCTGGATCGCTACGCTCGCGCTGCCTATAGACACTATCGGTGCAAACGCTTTCCCTCCTACAGTCCAGTCGTTGTCATCATGCGCAAATTGCGCGATTTCATCATATGGGCGAGGGATTACGTGCGCAGGTACCAAACCTACAAAGAACTGGCTGAGGTCACACGCAAAGCGAAACGCACTGACATTCCCATACACTTTCTCGGTTTGTGGGACACAGTGGCGGCCTATGGAATGCCAATCGACGAACTTAAACACGGGATCGACTGGTTATTGTGGCCAATGCTGTTTGCCGACTGCAAGCTCTCACCCCTAGTCAAGCATGCTTGCCATGCGCTCTCGCTCGATGATGAACGCACCACGTTTCATCCCGTGCTCTGGGATGAGATCGCGGAAGCCAAGATGGTGGCAAACAATGAGGTACCGGCCGGTCGTCTCACCCAAGTATGGTTTGCTGGCGTGCACTCCAATGTCGGCGGCGGCTACCCAGAAGATCGGTTGCCGTTGGTTTCGCTCGATTGGATGATGAGCCAGGCAGCCGCCAATGGGCTTACGCTGCTCAAACCTGCAGTCGATGAAGTCGCTTATGCAAAATCTGCGTACGCACGGATTTACGATTCGCGCGCCGGATTCGGAGTCTATTACCGCTATTCGCCACGGCAGATACCGGTCGGGACGGATACTGAAGATTTGAGAATTCGTCCGATTATTCACGGTAGTGTCGTAATGCGGATGGCTTACGGTTCTGATCTATATGCGCCGATTTCTTTGCGTCGGGAATTCTGGGTGCTGGCACCAAACGGCGAACTCTTACCGATGGAGGGTGGCCCGGGAGCCCTAAAGCTCGACTCGCTTAAACTGCGATCTGCGGCCGCGCCTTTACAAACGCTAAACATAGCCCAAATAGTTGCTGATAAAACTGCGCTGCAACAAGCCATTGCATCACTCGATCGCCCGAACACCGACGCAGTCGGGTTAGTTTGGGACACCGTATGGTGGCGACGAACAGCCTATTTTATTACCCTGACTCTCACCGCGCTTTTGGCCGCCTTCCCCTTGTTTGGTGAAAATATTGCTAAGTTGTTTTTGAATGTAACCGACGGCCCGGTGATCAGTGCCATCACTTTCATCAGTAGTTACATGCCCAGCTACAGCGCTACGTGGACTAATTCATTCCGAAAATTTCCTACCGAGTTTACTCTGGTTCTTCTTGCCCTCCTGGTTAGCTTTTATCTCAGTCAAGTGATGAAGAAACGCATCCATGATCGTGCGCGTTTCGCTTGGCACAAGGAACTCAAACACGACTACCTCGACTGGCTGCTCCGATCAGAGTGCGGCGGCCGCAACGCCATGACGGTGTTTTTTGGCGGTGCATTATTGCTCCTGACTGCATCCTTCGTCTTAAGTTGGAGCGTGCTGACAAGACTTGAAATTGCAGCAGTCGCAGTCGCGTTTTTACTGTTACTTGTGTGGCGCACAAAAAGGATTTCGAAGCTCAAAGTCGACTCGCAATCTCTACCGAACTCATCGACATGGCCAAGCACCTTTGCACTGTCACTCGCCCGCAAGCTGCGCACGAACGCCACTCTAACCCACATATTCAAGTGGGTTAACGATAAGCTGGTTCCCTTATTGTTTGCAGTGGGTCTGTTCGTCGTCTGCATGCTGATTGCAAATCGTGTGCTCTTCGATGCCATAGATTCGACAGGATACTTTTGCACCAATAGTCATAGCGCCGGTAAGAGCAACGAGGATAACTTCAGCACCGATTATTTGTGTTGGGCATCGGGCTATACGCTTGACGAAGGTGTCCGTTATCGCATTACTTTGACGACGCCCGGTAACTGGTTTGATCGCGCAACTCGGGCTGATGTGAGTGGCATTTCGTCCTCCAGCGCAGTGCATTCAGCAGGGACTTTAATGAAACGCTGGTGGTTTGAAGATTGGTTCAAGCCTATCGCAAGGATCGGCAGACCCGGCAACGATGAGTATGTCCTGGAACCCGTCGCACCATTCAAGCACCACAGCTACCTGAATGACGCGAAGAAGCCACCTGGCAAGTTGTTCGAAAAAATTAGCCCTGATGATGCAAAGCAGCGTATGAGCTCCGATCCCACACCCGACGAACGAAAGACGCTCGTAGCCGAGTTTACTGCGAGAACAAAAGGAGAGATGTTCCTCTACGTGAACGATGCTGTTCTGTTGTGGCCCGGAAAGATTGATCTATTCTATGGCAATAATTCGGGCACCGGAATGTTAACGGTAGAGCGTGTGATGCCAGATGGACAATTGGCGCGACTTGATCGCCAGTTATAAGCGAACTGATCCTGAACTACCTGCGAGCCAAAAGAGCAGCTATCACGGGCTTGGGTAGAGTAGAGAACAGGTTCTCGCCTGCCCTCCCTCATCAAACCGTACGTGCGCTACTAACGCATACGACTTTCCGATGTTCTACACGCCAAGGCATGCGCCGATTTCCAGCCTGCTGTTGTTGGAACCTTGTATAGCCCATATTTCGTATAAAGCTGCTGGCTCGGGAAACGGCCTAAGCCGATCCCTCTGTCCTTGACCTTGTGACACTTCATCAGGTGCTTTCGCATTCGTTCTTCTGTATGCGTCTTCACCTTCTCCAATGCTTGGTTGGAATTGCGGTAATGAAAGTAGTTAGCCCAACCGAGAAGAGCGGAGTTCACACTTCCCACAACATCAACTATCGCTATCGGTGTGCGTTTCCTTGTTCACCCTGATTGCAAATCCCAGGAAATTAAAACTTTCCTGTCGGGCATCAACAATGTGGGTCTGGCTCTCGTTTAGCGTGAGATCAAGCCGTTCCAGTACATGCCGAACTGCTGCCAAGGGCGCATCTACCTTGCCCCTACATAGCACCACAAAGTCGTCCGCATAGCGGAAGATGTGCCCTTTCAGCTTCCAGCGCAGTTGACGTTTGTCCCATATCCGATCCAAAAGTCGATGGATGCCACTTCCGTTATTTCAGCATCCATCCAACGGCCTTCCCCTTCTGACCACAGGGTCGGCTTCTCCAATTCATTTACGAGGCTACGTCTAGGTTCACTTGCGTTACGGCCTGCTCTCTTGCTGTGTGGAAACTCACGACCCCGTGTTACCACGACGACGCTTCCTTATGCTACCGAGGCGTACGGACAACTCCTCGGACGGGACTTTAACCCGTTGGATCTATTACATTTACTGCGAACGGTCAGTTCTAACATTACAATATTATTTTCTTGTCTTCTTTAAATTTCCGCACTGCGCGACTTACCGTCATGTAGTGTACCCCGAAATGGCACCCGATCTCTTTCATCGTATAAGCACCGGATAGGTAAGCCCGAGCTATCGCCTGATCTCTATCCGGGTAGCGCATCAGAATAATGGGTAAGATGCTTGATTAATAATAAATTTACAGGCCTCTGCTACTTCATTTGTCAATTCGAAATGCTTACTTTATTGCTTACTTACCAAACAGGTGATATGGCTAACTGAGCCTGAATGTCCAAGTCCAAAAATAGGCATTTTTATATTCGATTTGTTTGGGACGGGGCATGGGCGTGCGACAACATATCAATTATGTATTGATCAAGCGACTTCACCCGTTACTCTGTTTGCATAAAATTAGAGATCAGATGGTCTTGTGGCGCAAGTTAACGGCATAAGTGCATCAAAACCCATAACGAAGCGCCAGATAAATATTACTGTTGTCCCTAAATTGGCCGAAAAAAGTATGGACATTTTTACCGCCAAATAGATTGCCACCCAGCTCTGATATCCAGTGATCATTTATCCGGTAGTTAACCTTGGGTCGTATATAAAAATCTGCATCCGAAGGCGAGTAATAGCTAAATACTGACCAGGTTACATTCTGGCTATGCGTTAGTAGCGTTAGTCGGGTAGTTAATAGGTGTCTATTTTCATCACGTGCGGGAGATCCGACAGGCAAGGTACGCAGGTAATTATTGTGATCAACCAGATGTTCCAGGTAATACTGGACACCCAGCGTCAGATTCTTGACGATTTCCTGTTCATAACCAGCCAATACTCTAAACTCACTATTATTGACGAACGGATTGTTGCCGTTGTTATCATCACGTGAGTCATAGTAACCAACTTCAATATTACCGATACCATTCGCTAATGGACCGCGAATACTGCTTCCCGTCACACGCAACTTCGGAAACAACGCAAGGCTGTTAACTGAATCAAAACCACCAGGACTTTTCCAGTGACCATCATAGAAATAAACTGCAGCTTCATAAGCACCTATGTTGCGATACAGTCGTAAAGCCAATTCACCATCGTTTGGTCTATTACTATTGGTAATGGCATTACGGCCAGCAATTGCGCCCAGTTGCGGTACAAAAAAGGAAATGCGACGACCATCGATAAATCGATCCGCATCAAATTCCGGTGTGTAAGCGATATCAAGATTGGCCAAATCACTGAACAATGAAGTCTTGAACGTATCCGATGGCGCCTTCAAATACTCTACGTCACGACCGATAAAGAATGCGTTCCAATCCTTGGGAAAGAGGTCATTGATAAACAGCAGATCGCCCGTACCCCAAGTGAGTATCTGTCTACCTGCTTTTATGTCCATAAAACCAGTTGGAGAAATAGTTAAGTTTGCGCTACGCAAATCAATCCAACCACGACCTGTATTGAGATCGATTCTGTGATCGTTGGCCACATTGTCATAAATCAGATCGGTCGTCAGATTGAATGACACAGCTCGAAAATTTTTGTCAAGCTCCAATTGCAAGCGGCTTTCTGCGATTGATGTGCCGCGTTCATGCGCATCATTAACGACGCGTGTACCGCCTCGTGCTTCCCAGAAACCCGATAACGCAAACGGTAATTTCACATCTGTTGAGGAATCCAGCAAAGACTTGACGTCATTTTTCGCACTTGGCATTCCTAGTAATGCTGGTGCTGATGCATTATTCAACCCGCTGGGTAAAGCCGGTTCGTCATCATGAACTTTAGGCAATGCTGGCTTTTTAGTGGTGAGGCCAGCGGGCAGATCTGGCTCATTGCTATTGTCTTTGCCGAGTCCAGCCGGTAAAGCTGGTTCTTCTGCCATGACCGGTAAAATAATCAGCCAATAGAAAAAAACTAGAATGAGCGATGATTTCATTAACGCAGAAATTTTCTTGGGGGGGTGCGTAGATAACGTTCGCTAAAGATATCATCGGGTAGGCCAATGTCATATTTCACGTCACTATATTCCATCACTGTTTTGCTGCCAGTTTTCAGGTTTTCCATGCTGGCTTTGGTGACTGTCGCATGTCCTTGAATGATATCAACCTTAAGTGCAGTGGCAACGCGGTACTTGCTGCCTTTTGCATCATAATACTCAACTTGCACCGGGATGAATGAGTCCTTGTGGATATACATCTTGTAGTGATCAAATTCTACCGATGATCGATCAATCGGCGTGTTTTTGAGTACGTAATAATTGTCTGTTGTCTCAATTAATTCGTGCTTATCTTCATCAATATCCCGACCAGATACATCCTCATAATAGAAATCAGAACCAACGAAACTGGTACGTTTATCTGATGCCGCAATACGTTTTACCAGATCCAGCGCAGGTAAATACAACCAGCGTTCATCATCGGTATCAAGTTCCTTCCAGACCAGAAAAGCCATTTTATTGACATCGGCAGGACGCGTGAAATAGACGTAGAATTTTTGCTTACCCCGATAAGCACCTTTCTCCAGCGCATCCGTTTCAGGCATATCTTTACGCAGAATTGTCATACGGCGATTACGCACACGGTTCTGATTATCCGTTATAGTCATCTCTACTTGGGCACGTCCGTCCTGACCTGCGTAATAAGATACCTTGTTGGCGCGATGGACAATGTCTTCAACGGACGGGGATTTCGCAATAGCTTGGCCACCTGCAAACACAAGGCATGCAGCGATTAGATTTAATAGTTTGCCTTTCATGTTGCCTCCATCATGATTGATTAAAATAATTTAATTTGACAATATCCATTACCGAAAAAGCCATTTTTCCAATATCCGGATCGTTGCCGGCAGAATCAACAATGAAGCGATGCCAGCACAGACGATAATCGCGGCAATGAATACACCCACTGTTTTATAGGGAATGAGGGGTGCTGCCAGTAAAGGCAGAAAACCTGCGCCAAGAACAATTGCATTGCGGGTAATAGCACGCGCCGGTTCGCCAAACATTTCGGGAATCGTTTCCTGCCATGAAGCATGATTTTTGCGAGCTTCGCGGGCTCTAGCCAGAAAGTGGATCGCATAATCTACCGCCAGACCCAGACTCAGTGAGCTTAATACCGCTACGGGCATATCATAGTTTTTGCCTGTTAGCCCGACAATACCGTAGATTAAGCCAACTGTGACTGTTAACGGGATCATGGCTAATATCCCCCACGGCAGCGAACGAAACAAGAACACCATCATCACTAATACAATTAAGAAGCTTCCGGCAAATGCTTCCAGCATTCCCGACACCATTTTGTCTTGCCATACGGTATTAATATAGGTTAAACCAAACCAGTGTGGCTGAAGCGCATGCGGTGGCGGGTTATCAGCAACAAATGTTTCGACAGATTTGATTACAGTTTCCATATCCTGATTATCACCACTGGTCAGTTGTAACCAAAGCACCGCTTTACGGTAATCTGGCGTGACTAAATGCCAGAGATCCTGTGGGCGATGGCTGTTCTGATAAGTAATGAGCGTTTGTGCCACCGCACTGGCCGTATCTGGTATGCGGAACGCCTCATCTTTGCCAAGCAGCAACTCTCTATGTACAGTTTTGACCACATCGACCACAGAATTAGATTTACCGACGATACCGGTCGTAAGTAGGTGTTGTTGCAATTTATCCAGATAATTCAGAACTTCCGGTTGTTTGAAAAGCTCATCACGCTGGCGCTCTTCATCAAAAAACAACAATAGATCATCCCACGCGTCGTATTCATCATCGGGCGCTTTATCAAGTGAGGTTTGCGCCATTAAGATCAAAGCGGACAACAGCTTGTTTTTGGATTCCGCAGAGGGCAATTCGGTCTCTATTTTGCTGATGGCCCGATCGAAAACTTTCCCGGAAAATAAGAATTTATTGCTTATAGATTGTGTCTTGCGTACTTGCAGCCTTTGTTTCAAAAGCTGCGCATAATCCGTGAGCGGTACACTATCGGATGATTGCTCAAATTGAAGATAAGCCATATAGGTGCCACCGAAGTGTTCATTTAACACCTTGTCGGCAACACGTATGGGATGTGAGGCAGTAAACCACTTGATTGGATTGTCGTTAATCTGGATCAGGCTGATACCCCAGGCTGCGATTAGTACTAGCGCAAATGTGCCCGCAATGATTTTTCGTGAATGATCATAGGTCCATACCCCAACCTTGTGGAGCGTTCGGCTCATTGGCGTTGAATCTTCCGCTTCACTGGAAGCATGTCCGAAACTTGCCAGTTTATGTTCCGGAATTAGCATGATAAAAGCGGGTATAAAAACGATAGTCCATAACCAGGCCAGGAAGACACCAATGGCAATGAAGATGCCAAATACCTGCACGGGTGGGATAGGCGTCAGCGCCAATGAAGCAAATCCGGCAATGGTTGTCAGTGAAGTGAATAACATCGGCTTGAACAGGTGTTTCATCACTTGTTCTATGGTGCGCCGACGGTCTTTAATCTGCGGATAGCGATCAAAAAATTCCGACAGAATATGCACTGAATCCAATACCGCAATAGGCATAATGAAAATTGGAATCATCGAACTCATGATATGCACGGTATTACCCGAAATTACCAGCAGTGCCATGGTAGATAGAGCGCAAACCACAGCTAGAATCATCGGTGAGATGATTAATACGAAATGTCGAAAAAACCACCAGAGCAGACAAAAGATCACCAGCATCGCCATCGGTGCCGATACAGCCATTTGGACAAACATCTCAACACCAAAGGTGTCTTCAGCTACCGGCAAGCCGGTAATGTAGACCTGGTCACCCGACCCCTTCCAATCTTCAACATATTTCAGTAACGCTTTTCTGACTTCATAGGAAATATGCTTGTTGGTCAGCGGCAGATACAGGGCAATCGCTTTGCCGTCACCGCTGACCAGCGTATCGTGCAAAAAGGGGATACGCGCAGCACGATCGCGTACAGCAACCGCCTCTTCCTCACTGGCGGGAGGTTGCGGCATCAGCCAGTCAAAATTTACTGCACCCAAACCACCTTGTTCAATATTGTCGACCATGGACGGCGCAATCATGTCGACTTCTACAACACCTTCCCACTGAGTGGGATCTTGGGCGCCTGGCCAGTTTAACTGTCGAGCGAATTCTGTTAATTTGAATATTCTTGTGAGAGAAGCGACGTTAAATACGCCATTCGGGTGTTTGTCATTGACGATTCCGACAACAACCATGTCATACAACGAGAATTCCTTCTTTGCTTGATTATGGAAAACGCGCGCCGGTTCAGTTTCGGACAACATATTCTCGGGGTCGGTATCTATTTTAAGGCTCTGCAAAACAGGAAATTGCTGCGGCCAGATACTAGGCAACGTTGCCAGCGTAACCAGCAACAGAGTCGACACAACCACTGCCAATATGATCGTTCGAGGTCTATCCAGGGAAAAACGGATAACGCTTTCAGCAAAAGTATTTTGCGTCACTTAAAACTCCGATTTGAATTGACAGTAAGAAAACATTAACATAATATTAGTATATTATAATATAAGAATCAACTAATATTAATATGGAAGATATGCAACAAAATGCTTACGCCGCATCGAAATTACTAAAGACGCTGGCGAACCCGGCCCGTTTGATGATTTTGTGCAACATTGTTAAGCAAGAGCGCGCAGTCGGTGAACTGGAAAAGCTGATTGGTTTGAGTCAGTCAGCATTGTCACAACATTTGTCACGCTTGCGCCATGAAGGGATCGTGGAATGTAGACGAGAAGGACAGAGTGCCTATTATTCTTTGAAGGATGAAGGCGCACGCCGTGTACTTGAAGTGCTGTATGGCATCTACTGTGGAACAGAGAATGAATAATTAATCAGTCAATCAGCATAAAAATTCAGCATAAAATTTTTAGGAGGAATGAATAATGGCAAAAATTATTATTATCGGTGGTGGCATTGGCGGTGTATCCATGGCTTATGAAATGCGCTGTCTTGCTCGCAAGGAAGACGAAGTTATGTTGGTCTCTGATAGCGAAACTTTTCATTTTGTGCCGTCTAATCCTTGGGTCGCTGTCAATTGGCGCAAACCAGCAGATATTAAAGTTGAACTTGCTCCCTGTCTAAATAAGAAAAATATTAATTTTAGTGCTGTGGGGGTCAAACGTGTGCATCCAGAAGAAAACCGTCTGGAATTGTGCGACGGATCCGATTTAATCTATGATTATCTGGTTATTGCCACCGGACCACGTTTAGCATTTGAAGAGATCGAAGGTCTGGGGCCAGAAGGCTTTACGCAATCCATTTGTCATGTTGATCATGCCAATAATGCAGCGGCAGCTTGGGATGGTTTCATCCAAAAACCGGGCCCTGTTGTCGTCGGTGCGGTGCAAGGTGCCTCCTGTTACGGGCCAGCCTATGAATTCGCGTTCATTATGGATGCAGATCTGCGCAAACGACGCTTGCGGGATCAAGTACCTATGACCTACGTGACAGCAGAGCCTTATATTGGTCATTTGGGACTGGGTGGTGTCGGCGATTCTAAAGCTATGATGGAAGGTTTGCTCCGCGAGCGTCACATCAAATGGATTACTAATGCCAAAGTAGAACGTGTTGAAGATGGCGTGATGCACGTGCTCGAACATAATGAAGACGGCTCTGAAAAACAACGCCACGAACTTCCCTTTAGTTATTCAATGATGTTGCCGGCATTCACCGGTATTGAGGCCGTTAGCAATATCGAAGGCCTGACTAATCCACGTGGCTTTATTAAAATTGATAAGTATCAACGCAATCCCCGTTATGAAAATATTTATGCGATTGGTGTATGCGTTGCGATTGCACCACTAGAGAAAACACCAGTACCAGTCGGTGTACCGAAGACTGGGTACATGATTGAATCAATGGTGACCGCAGCCGCGCATAATATTCGTGACGTTATCAATGGCAAAATACCCTCTACTGAAGCGACATGGAATGCCATTTGTCTGGCAGATATGGGAGATACGGGTGTCGCTTTCGTGGCTATCCCGCAAATACCACCACGTAATATTACCTGGACAAAATCCGGCAAATGGGTGCATCTCGCCAAGATAGCCTATGAAAAATATTTTTTGCACAAAGTCAGAAAAGGAACGACGGAACCAATCTATGAACACTACGTATTAAAGGTATTGGGTATTAATAAACTCAAATAGACAAAAGGCGCAATAACCATGAATATTGATCGTATGGTAATAGCATTCGCTGGCGTCATGATTCTCGTGAGCCTGTTGTTATCGCAACTACACTCTGACTATTGGTTATGGCTGACAGCCTTTTTCGCCGCAAACCTTTTTCAGGCATCTTTCAGCGGCTTCTGCCCACTGGCGATGTTTCTGAAAAAGATGGGATGTAAGCCGGGCGTCGCTTTTTATTAGCAGGATCAGAAATATCGTACGGTTACGGTTGAACAACATTCGCTTACTTCGGACTGAATTCATCCGACTGCAAATCTCCCAAAGGATTTTGTGCTGCGCTGATCTGTAGCTGTATGAGTAGTTTATTTGCGACACGAACTACGTCGTTTGGCACACCTGCCATTAAAGCAACTTGCAGACCGTAGTTTTGACTGGCCGCGCTTTCGATAACGCTGAGCAGGCTCTGTTGTGCAAGAATCCAGGCGTGCCGAATATTCTAGTGAGCGTTATTTAACAGCCTTTCGCGCACTAAATTAATGTGCTGGCGGAGAATATAGAACTGGTCGCCAAACGACTTGGGTACCGTTATCCTGTTAACTGCCTGTTCGATCTCATCCAGCCTCTTGATCAGTTCACCTCGTTCCTTTGGTGCGCGAACATCAAGCTGTCCTCGTTCAAGTTCCAGTAACGCGCCATACCATTTGTAAAGGCGTGACCTGATGCGCCAGCGATAAATTGGAGGCAGCAATCGTAATCCGGGGATCAGCACGACCAGAATGGGTACTATCACAATCAGGACGCGGTTCAGAAGTGTGGCCAGCCAGAACGGCAAGTTACGGTAGAGGAAGCTCTTGCCCGTTTTGTAATAACGGCTGGCATCTTCGCTAATACGAAATTCATGCTCAAGTGGCGCGGGGAATTCCCCTTGACGCTGTAACAGACCGCTACCGCCATGAACCTCATGTGCAGCCTCGAGCAATAGGTCGGATAAAGCTGGGTGCAAGCCTTTACGCGCGACAAGTTCAACCGTGGGGCCGACCAGCATCACGTTGTGTCCGGGAATGTTCTTGCCAAGGTCTAGAGAACCTTCCGGTAATTCAATCTTGTTGAGATAGCCTAGTTGACGACTATAAGCATCGGCCCGTGAGAAGCTCATGAGCTTTATTTCCGGGGTGTTCAGCATTTTGCGCGTGGTTTTCAGCGAAGCTGATTCTCCCATCATGAACACGGCATCGATCTTGCCTGCAATCAAGTTTTCTGCAGCCTCGTCCGTTTCCAGGTTCAGTAGTTCGGTGATGCCGCCTAATTCGATGCCGTTGGCCTTGAGTAATACTGAAGACAGGTTGTAGGTACCGCTGTTGATTTGGCCGATAGCCAACTTCTTGCCACTTAACTGGGTTAGTTTGTCTATCGTCTCTTTGTCACGGTAGAACACCATCAGCGGTTCATAGAAAATGCTGCCGAGGGAGATAAGTTGGTCTGTGTCCATGCCTTCTAGCAAGCCCCCTTGTATCAACCCACCCTGAACAAAACCGACATCCAGATGGTACGAAGGATCGATCAGATGTGCCAGGTTTTCTAGCGAACCTTGCGAAGGAATGACATTCAGTTTTACCCCGCTACGCGCCAATATTTCTTCATATTTCTTGGCAGTGAGTTGGAACATGCTGTCCTTCGGGCCACCGATTAAGGTAATAGTGTTAGGAGGTGCCGAGTCGACAAACCATAGCACGGCGAAAAGCAGGATCAGTGCCGTCGACATGATGGTGATAATTCCCAGTATCTGGCTAAGTCCAATCATTTCTAGGACGGTCAACTATATCTCTGAAAACGGCTTGATCTTCGTCATTGCATTACAACATTTTTTTTCAGATCTTCTTCAAATTTCCGCACTGCGCGACTGACCGTCATGTAGTGTATCCCGAAATGGCCCCCGATCTCTGCCATCGTATAAGCACCGGATAGGTAAGCCCGAGCTATCGCCTGATCTCTATCCGGGTGGCGCATCTGGTACTCATCCAGCGACAAAGCGACCGATCTTCGATGGGCCTTTGAAACTTCCCGTAGCGCTTCTCGATTTTTTGTTTGCCAGTGGCGCTCTACGAAAGCATTGTCACCCAGCAACAATTGATGGCGAGTTTCCAGCATGGGGCTGGGCAAGCCCCTGCCCGCCATCACGAACTGGCGATAACCCCTGAGCGCTTTGCTGCGCTGTGAACCAAACTGACCAAGCAACCAGTCCGCATCCAGCCACGGAGGGGCTGCCTCCTGTCCCGTGATAAAAGGGTAACTGCTCCAGCGCCAGTCCTCAAGCGATTCCACCATGTTGGCGCGCAGTGGGTTCAGCACCACATAGCGCGTTAACTCCAGTAAATAGGCTTCCTTTTGTACCAGGATCGCCTTGTAGCGCCCCTGAAAAAGATGCCCCGCCAGGCCATGGCGGCGGTTGAAGCGCTGGGTATACAGGCCGTTCAATTGCCGCATCCCACCGGACAAATTACCGTCCACCGTCTCCACCAGCAGGTGATAGTGATTGGTCATCTGGCAAAAAGCATGAACCACCCAGTTAAATCGAGCGCAAACAATGCCCAGCACCGCCAGCCAATCACTGCGATCATCGTCGCTCAGGAAAATATCTTCCCGACGATCCCCACGCGAGGTGACGTGATAAAGGGCACCCGAAAATTCTAGTCTGAGAGGTCTAGCCATCAGTGAAGTGTAACAGAGTTTGTTGGAATGTTAGAACTGACCCCGTGCGCTTTAGCCATCCAAAATAAAGGTTGTGGCCAGAGCAGTAAATGTTTATCGCGGCTGTTTGCGAGTATTTTTTTGCGCTCTTGACTTAGGGGAGGCTAATGGGTGACCCCGTGACCCCGTGCGCTGTTGAGCTGCGTTAAGAGCCGTCTGAGTTGAGCATGCGATCGATTAGCCAACGTCCAGCAGCAGTGTGATCCAGTTCGGCAAAAACCGTTTCGATTGAATGATACTCAATCGGCGCGGGACATTGATGTTGAGCGTCCGCTGGCCCAAAAAAATGAAGCGTACGGTTTGGCTGAGCCAATCGCAAGAGCTTTGCCGCCTTGGTGGCGACATGATTCGTGGAGACGGTTGTTTGGGCCAAGAGTTCCTGGCCGTTTTGCCGATAGCCAGCATGATCGATATCTTCGAAGGCGCGCGAGCCGCTCCACACACACACGCACATGCCGCTGGCAACAAGATAGTTGGTGACAAGCGTTTCGACATCGCGATTGTGCAGCGACCAAACGGCGCGAGGTGAGCTCTCACCGCGAACCAGCGCCGAGAGTCTACCCCTCGCACGTTTAGCGCATGATTGAACAGTACATTGTCTCGGAGGAAGGTTGCCCAGAAAATTTGCGGATGAGTCGACCACGCGAGCGTCGGAGAGCGGCAAGCACAGTAATCCATTGAGCCGTTGAAATTCGGTGCCCGGTCTGATTAATCCAACGAGACGGTCCGATCGATTGGTCGTGGCACCTTTGTAAGCGGCGATCACAGCTGCGCCGTCCCGCCGCATGGTGTGAAACAAGGTTACGTCAGTGTGGCCGCGGCCTATATAAAGACTTGGATCGGGACCTTTGCGGTCCCAAGCGAGCGCAATGAGTCGGCGGCGAAACAGTTCAGCGACCTCTGTCAGGTCGGTCAAGTTGTGCGTAATCGTGATTTCGAGTAATTCAGCCATGAGTTCGGAAGGGTGAATGTGTGGGGTCTGAATGTGTGGGGTCAGTTTTAACATTACAACATTTCTTTTGTGCCATGAAGGTCAGACTCGATTTAATCTTTATGTCCTCGTTACCATTGATTTAATCGAGTCCGATCCCAATTTCGACAATTTCGAAAATTGCGTCTTAAGCTGCGCTTAACTTCATCAGCCAATACATGAGCGCTGCACCGAGGATAAAGCCGGCGAAGAACAGTTGGGTGTCGCCTGCGGTGCGGGTCTCCTGTGTGGATTCTGCCACTGGCGGTTGTATTGCTTCCCATGCGCTGATGATCTGTCTGGCTTGGTCATAGTCTTCCTCCTCCACCATCACCCGCACGAATCCCATTGCCTGTAGTTCGCCGATACCGCCTTGCAGATATTCGCCCTCAATGCGTCCCTTAATGCTGCGCTGTTCGAGCAAATTCAGGATCATGTGTCCGTCCAGTCCGCTGGAGGCTTCGTAAACGCTTTTCATTTCGATATCATTTCGGTCATGTGTATAGTGCCGTGCTCAGTGAGGCGACAGAGAGGATGAATGAAAGCGAGGGCGAGCTGTATTATAGCGAAATGTGTCTGCCTGCCATCCCTGCATTATTATTTTCGACCTTGTCTGCAATGTCGGTTCGACCCACCATCGTTAAGCCGAGCAGTCTTAAAGCCTCCGCATGTCAGTCAGCAGGAATGGTGTTAGTCATTGCCTTGTGCATATTTCGCACATTTTGCAAGTTACAATGACTGACCCAAATTTCGTTTTTCGAACTCTTCAAGGGCGCCTCTAAAAATTCAATTTTCTAGACAAGACAAGGCGCGAGTAAAAA
>NZ_CAKMLL010000003.1 GCF_927797785.1 Candidatus Nitrotoga sp. BS
CATGCCCCCGCCACCCCCTGGTGGGACTCCACCGCCACCGCCTCCTGGTGAATAAACATTAACGCCGTCTAAGACGGCGTTTTTCTTGGTCTGATTAATCACTGGAGCACCTGGTTATATCGCAATTCTTAACCGCGTAGCTTAGAGAATCTGCAACGCAGATGCGAGTATCCAGCTTGGGTTAACAAGTGCGCTGCATTTTATACGAAGTTGGTATACATCTAGTTTTATCGCACAGTTGCAATAGCTATACAGAAATAAACTGTTACATTTTATTCGTTGTTACAAACACTTTAGTTACAGTTGCCCCCTAAGATACCTTACACGCAGCATCACTGCGTTAACCGAAAAACTTATTTAGGAAATTAACCATGAACATTAGTAAAAAAACTCTTAGCGCCATTCTTTGCGTAAGCCTCTCAGGCTTGCTTAGCAATAGTGTGTTAGCCAATGAAAAAATGGTTTCAAAAGATAAATGCAGGCATGCTTGGAGTAAAAAAGGTGACTACGCTGCACATTTTGATAACCGAATGGCAACATTGCATACCGCCCTTCAGCTAACCTCTGCTCAGGAAGCGTCATGGACAGAATTTTTGAACAAAATAAAGCCTGTCAAATTGGATCAGCCTGTTTCTCAAGACTGGAAAAATATGAGTACCCCTGATCGTCTCGACCTAAGGCTAAGCTATATGAAATCTCATGAAACAAAAATGACTGAGCATGCAGTGGCCATACGTGCGTTTTATGGCACATTAACTCAAGACCAAAAGACAATATTCGACAAGCAGTTTCAAATGCATCATCGTGCTTCATAAGTCGTAGGAAGTTTCACTTAAACGCAGGTGCGGAATTTTAACTTCAAATATTTCAGGAGATCACAGATGCTTAACCTGATTGAGCAACCCATAAATTCGTGTCACCTGCAAGCCTTAAGCTTAGCTATCCTTGATGTTGAAATGAAACAGTCGCGGCGACTGAAATTCCAAATATTTGCATTCAAAATGAGTATCTATCTGGGTAACGTTCAGGAGGAGATTGAACACCACATGTTTAATCACTTTTGCGAACGGTTTTTGCCAGTCACGTTTCGTACCTGGCTGAAGAAACTTTAATACTGACTGTTACGGAGAAATATGAGAATACTCACGCGTGCTGCAATGCTTTAAATTTTCATATCTGGTTGCACATCAAAAGACACCATTGCTCGGCACCATGAATATGAGCAAATGTTGGCGCAACGTCAAGCAGAATACAACGCCATTAAACATGTAAAGGATCGTCAGCGTATCTCACGTGGCAATGACACGATAACATGCTTAAATAAAGTAATTTGTGACAAGGCTTTCAGTCTTGCAAAGGATTATATTCAACAAATAGGGAACATGAAAATCCAATTCTCGGATAATAAAATGGTCTCAACTTATAGCAATACTTTCAGTAACCCACTTGATGTATCAATGAGTGCGATATAGTGGACCCTAAATTTCAGACAATAAATTAAGATGTAAGCCTGCCGTAAAAGAGGAGCAGGAGATGAGTGAAAGCAAGCGCAAGAATTTTACCAGCGTGTTCAAGGCCAAGGTGGCACTGGAAGCGATCCGTGGCTTAAAGACATCGAACGAAATTGGACAGGCGTTTGGCGTACATCCGACACAAGTTGGTTTGTGGAAGAAGGAATTGCAGGAGCAGGCATCAAGTCTGTTTGATACCATGCGTGGCCCCAAACCTGTCGACCCGTCCGCCAGCCCGGAGCGCCTGTATTCCGAGATTGGACGGCTGAAGATGGAACTGGACTGGCTCAAAAAAAGTCTGGGATATGCCTAGTTGTCGCGTCCCGTGTGATCATATACCCACCAGGAGCTGGGCACTATTCCGAGCAAGGGATCTGATGCGTAGCGTAATTGAGTCTTTAAAGTGGAGCAGTCCAGATGAGTGAAGTGCATGCCCAGGCCCGAACCACGCCGCGTACGCGAGCCGAGATCAAAAAGTCGTCAGCGTCCTTGGTTGAGCTGGCAGATATCTACAACATCAGCCTGGCGACGGCCCGCAAGTGGAAGGGGCGCGACGACCCTCAAGATCTGTCGCACCGACCGCACAAGCTGAACACAACGCTGACGCCTGGGCAAGAGGCGATCGCGGTGGAGTTGCGCTGCCTGACTCTACTGCCGCTCGATGACTTGGTTGCTGTGGTGCGAGGGTTCATCAACCCGAACGTCTCACGCTCAGGACTGGATAGATGCCTGCGCCGCCACGGGGTGGGCAATCTGCGCGCCCTTCAAGCCAAGGCACGTGCAGATGCCGGAGAAGTGCAGTCGCCCATCAAGACCTTCAAGGACTATGAGCCTGGCTTCCTGCACATGGATATCAAGTACCTGCCGCAGATGCCAAACGAGAGCGAGCGGCGCTACCTGTTCGTGGCCATCGACCGCGCAACTCGCTGGGTGTTCATGCGCATCTACGCAGATCAAAGCGAGAACAGCAGCGTGGATTTTCTGAACCGCTTGGAGCACGCAGCACCGATGAAGATCGTCAATCTTCTCACGGACAACGGCAGTCAATTCACGGACCGATTCACCAGCAAAAAACGGGAACCTACGGGACGCCACAGCTTCGATGTGCGGTGCAAAGAACTGAATATCGAGCACCGTCTGTGCCCACCGCGCCACCCACAAACCAACGGCATGGTGGAGCGCTTCAATGGCAGAATCAGCGAGCTGGTGAGTCAGACGAGATTCGCTTCTGCTGCCGAGTTGGAGGCGACGCTCGAAAGCTACTTGAAGACCTACAACCATCAGATTCCGCAACGCGCACTCAAGCATCTCTCGCCGGTTCAGGCTCTGAAAGATTGGCACAAGAAAAAACCTGAATTATTCAAGAAGCGCGTTTATAACCAGCCGGGACTTGACACCATCTTAAACTCGATACATTATTGTCTTGACAGAGGGGGCCACAATACACCGCCTTGGCTAATGCCGCACGGTCATGAGGTGGACGGCCATTCCCGCACTAGGCTGAATCTATAAATTCATCAATCCTGAGCCATTCGAACGTGTGGACTACTTGCTTCAGTTTCGACGTCAGCGCGCCCACTTCGCTCTTCAATTCCGGCAGTAATTCATGCTGCAATACATGCCAGCGTTGCATAATATCGGATCGTTGCGTAGTATTCATATCGGGCGTTGATCAAGTCTTTAGAACCTTAATCTTGCCAGTAACGGCCGCCCTTTCCCACCGCTTTTTAGCCTATAAATTCACATCAAACTCAGGGTTTTGCAAGAGGCTCGTAAGTTAAATGCGGAGTCCGACAAGTAATATCTCTTATGGGCCACCCACGTGTTATTTATATTTCTTATGAGGAAATTCATAAAGCTTGAAAGGTTCTGTTGTTTGCTCAGTATTCCAATCCTTGAGGTAAGCAGTAGGGGGCTTGCTCATTGCTTGAGTAAACATAGATGTGAAATTGCCCGCACTACTATAACCGAGCATAAAAGCCGTATCAGTAATACTTGTCCCTTTAAGTAGCATTTCTATGGAGCGTATCAGGCATAGTTGCTGTCTCCAAGTTGAAAATGACATTCCCATTTCGAGTTCAAATAGTCTGGACAGGGTTCTTGGACTAGCACCAGCGAATTGGCTCCAATGATTTAAAGTGTAATCTATTCGTACATTTTCATGCATGGCGGATGTTATTTTCTTAAGTCTTGAATCGCGGCCTTCGGGTATAAAAAACGGGATTTCCCTTTCCAGGGAGATTTTTTCAACAAGCAATTGCATGAGCCTTGCTTCATGGCTTTCAAGCCTATAGTCCCATCCAATTTTGACTGCAGTAAGAATTAGCTCTTTAAGCAATGGAGAAAGTTTTATGACGCAACATTTTTTGGGAAGTTCAGTAAGCAGATCAGCGCGAATAGAAATTGTTCGAAACTCTGAGGATTGTGTGAAAGTTACCAAGTGATTGGCCTCACCGGGGACCCAGCATGCCTGGCCAGGTGGAGTAATCCAAGATCCTTCGTCGGTTATAACGCGCATGTTGCCTGAAATGATACAAAGCAATTGGCCCCGCTCATGAGTGTGAGTTTCAATGGTCCAACCTTTGGGCGGATTTACATTCTTTGTTACTACGGGAAGATCAGATTCGTCAGGGTCAGGTGTTTTCCCGCACACGCCTGGAGCAAGATGGTGAGGGGAGCTAATGATGACCTCCTAAAAGCCTGTTCATTTTAAAATTCCTTACTTAGTCATGAAACTGATTAGTATTTCGAAATAAAATATTTATTAGTCAAGCTTCTATAAGTTATGAATCTAGCACCTAATGCTGCGCCTGAACCGTGGCTAGTAAGTGACCTGAACTAGCTCAGGATTCAATTTAAGTTGTATGATTTAATTGTCGAGATTTCGCATACTCAAAACTACTGGTAGTTTTTTAGAAAGGCACTGTTTACGTCGTGTGCAAGTATGTGAGTTAATTTTTTATTTATCATAACTCTCGATAATTTGGCTTCAAATCTTGAAGCCATCAGCGTTACCGGACTAAATTTAATTTACTTAATTTAATGCAAATGAAGTTTATTTGCTTCTATTTTCTTCGGATGTGAATTTTGAATGTGATCCATACTCATCACACCTTTAATGATCCTGATCTCAAAGTCTTCGCAGCTCTCTCTTACCCAGTTTTTATTTGCTCAACTACCCTCCTTCTCAACTCGGTCAATATACTTTGTTTTAAATACAAATGATACTCAGTTTTATAAACCGCATGACCTTCTTAACTTGATTTCATGCCGCACATTTTTTGTGCAGCAAATTGGCGTAGTTCGATCTGGCAGGTCTAACAGCGGTGGTTTAAACCGAACGACCCCCGTGAAAATATTGTGCTATATAAAAATTGCAGCGCGCTTTTTTTAGCCTATATATATAAAGGCTGATAAGTCAACACAAATGCATCTACATGTTGTAAAAATGACTAATGATGCAATTCTCAATAGATAGTGCAGTGATTGGCAAATTTGAAATTTGTGGCGCGAAGACTTCAGCATTCTTATCCCTTCAACAATTCCAACCTTTCTGCTAGTGATAATTTATTTGTGAGAATTTTTTGATAAATTATTGTGTAAGAGGTAACGAGAAGCATGCCCTGCATGAGTTATGAAATGGGCACAATATTTATTTTCTTATATGTCAGGAGCCATACATACAAACCCAAATAGCACGCTCATACTGTTCCAGCGTTGTGATTCATCGATGACGTACTGAGTTAAATTTGAGGGGATGGAAATTTATAACTTACGCGATGTTTTTTAACTTGGAAGCGTAACCTCAGAGCTAACCTTGACTAAATCAGCAGAACTAAAACCAGCAAGCTTACTGCATCGGTAACAGGCATTTATTCTTTGTTGATGGGTGCAACTAATTTATCAATCAAAGTTAAGGGCTAATTTAATTTAAATTAACATAGGGGTGACTAAATGATGGAAATTAAGAATAACA
>NZ_CAKMLL010000004.1 GCF_927797785.1 Candidatus Nitrotoga sp. BS
TTCGTGCCAACAGTCGATTAAGTTCCAAACAGAATGGCGCACTACACTAGATAGTTGTAATCGTGTTTTTCCAACCACGCAGATTGGCTTGGGAAGTGGCTTGCCGTAGTATTTGTGGAGAGAAAAAAGCCTCAGTTCTTTGCGTCAAACGTAACAAACATCGAACGGAATTCCGCTTTATTAATAACGGTCGTGTACCCAGAATGCTTTCACTGATAGCTCGAAGAGAAATTGAGACAGCTCAAATTCCTCTTAACTTTGTACTAGCCCATTACTTTATTTCACATTTTGTTGCCAATTGCTGTCAATTTCATTCAGACGTATAGTAACCGCTAGCGTAAGATGTGCTACTTAGGATGAGTGATTTTAAACTGTTTATTTCCGTAATCTATCGGTGAGGAGAGCTTTATGCGTATTGGACTGTTATTCTTTACTTTTATTTCCACACTGACTTTAAGTGGCTGTGGTTACAACACACTGCAATCCACGGACGAGCAAATCAAGTCAAGCTGGGCTGAAGTGCTAAACCAATACCAACGTCGCGCCGATTTGGTGCCTAATCTGGTTAGTACCGTCAAAGGCTTTGCCGCACAAGAACAAGCAGTATTACTGGGTGTAACCAATGCGCGAGCCAAGGTCGGCAGCGTCCAGATTACACCGGAGCTCATCAATAACGAACAGGCTTTCGCCAAATTTCAAGCTGCCCAAGGTGAACTGACTTCAGCATTAAGCCGTTTGTTGGTAGTAAGCGAGAATTATCCACAGTTAAAATCTGACGCCAATTTTCGCGATTTGCAAGCTCAGCTTGAGGGCACGGAAAATCGTATTACAGTGGCGCGTAACCGGTACATTAAGGCGGTGCAGGAATACAATACTCTTGTGCGCTCTTTTCCCAGCAACTTAACCGCTATGATGCTCGAACTTAAGCTAAAGCCAACGTTCACAGTCGAGAATGAGAAAGAAATTTCCAAACCACCGGCAGTTGATTTCAGTACACCTGGTCAGCTAGCGCCTGCCAATTGACATGATGCGTGTCTGGGCGTCAGCCCTGCTGTGTGCACTGGTCTGGTTAAGCGGTTTGGCACAGGCCGAAGTGGCGGTGCCACCACTAAGCGCGCACGTAACTGATTTAACCAGTACTCTCGATGCCGCCCAAAAGCAACAACTTGAAACACGCCTCGCCCAATTTGAAGCGAAAAAAGGCGCACAAATTGCTGTGCTGCTGATTCCAACTACCCAACCTGAAACTATCGAACAGTACGGTATTCGGGTTGTTGATGTTTGGAAGCTTGGGCGCAAGGGAATTGATGATGGAGTATTGCTGCTCATTGCAAAGGATGATCGTACATTGCGCATTGAAGTCGGCTACGGTCTGGAAGGTGTGCTGCCCGATGCTGTTGCGAAGCAGATTATTTCCGAGACTATAACGCCGCACTTTAAGCGCGGAAATTTCTATGCTGGTATTTCAACGGGGATCGAACAATTGCTGGCGGTAATTGAAGGTGAATCGTTACCACCCCCACGTGAGCGCAGTGCAATATCTGGTAGCTTTAATAATCTTGAGTCATTGTTATTTATCGCTTTTATGCTGGTGATGGGAGTGGGAGGTGTACTGCGCAAATCTTTAGGACGCTTACCTGCGGCGATTATCATTGGTTTTGTAACGGCTATGCTTTCTTGGCTCATCGTCGCGCCTATTTTATTAGCGGGAATTGTGGGAGTTATCGCCTTTATATTTACTTTGGTTGGCGGTGGGCGCGGCACTTTGGGGGGGGGTGGTTTCGGTCACGGAGGATTTGGCGG
>NZ_CAKMLL010000005.1 GCF_927797785.1 Candidatus Nitrotoga sp. BS
GAATACTGCTTTATACTTAGCATAAGAAAACAGGATTGGCCTATTTCTTGAGATAGTAAAATATATATACTGAACTATAAGGAAAATTGTTATGAAGACAACAATGTATAGAAAAAATTTAATAGCCATAGCTGTTGGAAGCTTGCTATCACTGGGAATGGCAACAAATGCAATGGCATTACCACAATTCCAAGTTGACCCAAATATGGACAATAATCACACTGATGCATTTTATGCAACTTCTATTTCGGGCAGCTCGTCTGAGCGCCTGACCGCAAACGTGATTGACAACACCTTAGTCGCTACTTTTGGTTACCTTACTTTTACTGGCTTCACGAATGATGGTCCAGTAGGAAATGATGTTGGCCCTGCTTTTGGTTCTGTTTTTTCTACGGGCATCAATGGCGACTACCAGCTTTATCTCACTTTTAACTTGGTTGCAAAGTTAACTTCTGGCTCGCTTGGAGGCGCAGGTAGCCAGTATTCTTTGGAAAGTCTAAATTTTGAGGTATGGCGCGATAATTTATCAACACTTACAAATTTCACTGCTGCCACCGTTGGTGCTGAAGCTGCGGTGACAGGTAATGGAGATGATATAAAACTTGGGAGCGGGTCTTTGATTTTTGGATCCGCAGCACTTACAAATGGAGTTTTTGGATCTACAGTGGGAGCTGCCCTAAACTCGAAGACTACTTACACGAATACGACAGATGGAGATAAATATTTTTTTGATCCATCGCCTTTCTACAACATTTCATTCAATGCGTTCAATAACACTGGGACGGGTGTCACATCTGACGGGACACACATAGCAATCAACAGCGCTGCAGGTGTCGTTGATTTCAATAGAGTGCCTGAGCCTGAGACGTTAGCTCTGATGGGTATAGGTCTTTTGGGTTTGGGAGTGTCATTGCGTAAACGCAAAGCTGCTTAGTTAGGAATATTGGGGCAACCCAATACCCCGCTGCAATATTTAGCCACCGTCTGTCCGTCAGGCGGTGGTTATTCATTTAAACAGAAAATAAGGAACCTATATCAACAAAGAGAAACAGCAATAAACAAGGGGGCGCCAAATAAAAACAAATGGGCCACACCAAATATGGGGTCAGTCTTCACACAACACTTAAAAAGTCATAATCTTCGCCCATGACCCGCCCCATTCGACTTGAATTTCCATCTCAATCTACACGTAACTCTGCGGCAACGCGCGAAATGCGGTCTTTCTTGATGATGAGGATCGCGTGTTGTATTTTGTCTGCCTGATGAAGTGGTAGTGCGTTTTGGCTGGCAGTGTCACGCGTATTGCCTGATGGATACTATCACTTGCTGATCGAGACCCCGGAAGGCACCCTGTCCCTGGGCATGCGTCAGTTGAATGGCGTCTATACCCAGCGATTTCAATCGTCGTCACGGGCGAGTGGGGCATCTGTTCCAAGGGCGATTCAAGGCGATTGTGGTGGATCGCGATAATTATCTACTGGAGTTGTGTCGTTATGTTGTGCTAAACCCAATTCGCGCCGCCATGGTAAAGTAATTGAGCACTACCCGTGGAGTAGTTACCCGGCAACGATAAGGTTGGCTGATCGTCCGGGCTGGCTCTACACGGACTAGCTGTTGAGCCAATTTGGTAACCGCCGTGATGAAGCCCACCAACATTACGCCAATTTTGTTGCAGGGGGCGTAGGTCTATTGTCCCCGTGGTCTGCGGTGAGAGGCCAGTCACTACTGGGTTCAGATGCCTTGGTAGAGAAAATACTCCCGTTGCTTAAACAGAAGAATGAGTTGAAGGAAGTTCCACGTGCCCAGCGACTGTTAAATCGGCCAAGCCTAATTATATTGTTTTCTAAAATTATTCAAGGGGACAAGTTGTTGCGAGACGTGGCCATTATTAAGGCGTATTTGGACTACGGTTATAGCATGGCGGCGATTGCTCGGCATGCTGGGGTACACTATTCTACGGTGAGCAAGATTGTTAAGGGTGAAAGGTGACAGCCGTTGTGTCAAGACTTGCCCTTTTGCTGATTCGAAGGGTGGGTAAAAATCTCAGCGAATAAAGATTGAAGGTAAGTGTAAAATTTATCGACACCATTTCTATATCGCACCCCGTAGCAAGCCAACTTTAACCTCAAGGTAAGGAAAATTAAAATCGAAAAGATAAAACTAAAGTTAATGTGGCTGTCTTAAATTAAAGATTTAGCTATATGTTCCGAATATAAATTAGGCTGCTTACATATAAATAAACAATCCGATGCAATAATCATGTCCCAAAAACTGGCTTGGTACTAAGCAGGCTTGTTTCAAGATTGCCAAGTCATGAGTCATTTACGAACGTCTAATTAGCAAAAAAGGTAAGCATGCAACGCTACATAGAATGGATTATTCGCTACCGATTTGTCGTCATTGCTTTGACGTTGCTCATCACCATTGTGGCGGTCATTCAGGCGAAAAATTTAGAGATCGTTATTGATCCTAATACCATGCTCCCCCAGACTCACCCTTATGTGATGACAAGCAACCAAGTTGAGAAGATATTTGGGTCGAAATATATTGTTGTGGTTGGGGTTACTCCGAAAGAGGGCGATATCTATCAACCTGCCGTGTTGGAAAAGATTCAACGTATGACGGCAGCTTTTCTTCAGACACCAGGCGTAGTGAAAGAAAATCTGCTGAGTCTTTCCTCGAAGAGAGTCAAAAATATTGTTGGTACCGCAGAAGGCATGGAAGTAAAGCAACTCATGTCAAATATTCCAACCACAGTTGGGCAGCTTATGGTGCTGCGCGGGGCTGTTGAAAAGAACCCTGTCTACATTAATTCTATTGTATCTACAGACGGGAAAACAGCGGCTATTAACGTTGAGTTTAAAGACGAGCCTGGAGGTTTTCGGGCTATCATGAATAAAGTGGAGGCCATTGTTGAGCATGAGCGAGACCCCCGGTTTGACATTATCGTGGGCGGGTTGCCAAGTTTTCTCGCCAGCATAGAGGTTTACTCAGAACGCATGGCATTCCTTTTTCCAATTGCCATTCTGATTTTGGGGTTGGTTCTTTTTGAAGCTTTCCGGACGAAGCAAGGACTTATTTTGCCACTTGTTACAGCGAGTCTTGCAGTAGCTTGGGGGGTAGGTGTGATGGGCGCTTCAGGTATTCCGATGGATGTGTTTAACTCCGCCACTCCCATCTTGATCCTGGCGGTTGCAACAGGTCATGCGGTGCAGATGCTTAAGCGTTACTACGAAGAGTATTTCCGCTTGCGTGAAACAACAGCGCTCTCCCTTAGTGATGCAAATAATCAAGCAGTTATTTCATCACTTGTTCGTGTTGGGCCTGTCATGATAGTGGCTGGTGTAGTCGCCTCCTTGGGGTTCTTTTCTTTGGTGGTATTTGAAATCAGCACGGTGCGCACTTTCGGAATTTTTACCGGCATTGGAGTGCTGGCTGCCTTGATTCTAGAAATGACTTTTATACCGGCTTTACGTTCAGTTCTTGCACCACCCAGTGATGCTGAAAGACAACGCGAGAAGAACAGGCGAATTTGGGACAAGGCGACAGGAGTGATAGCAAACTGGGTGACTGGCCCAAGTCGAGGCAGGATGTACGCTGGTGTTTTGCTTTTCGTTATTATTGCCATAATCGGTATGGGCAGGGTAATGGTGGACAACTCTATTAAGAGTTATTTTTCCCCTGACCTGATTTTTGAAAAGAACGATAAGGCGTTGAATGAACATCTGGGCGGTACTAATACACTGTATTTACTGGTCGAAGGTCCAGGTGATGACGCCATTAAAACCCCCAAAATATTGCAAGCGATGGAAGAGCTGCAACGTTTTCTTGAAAAGCAGCCGTATGTCGGCAAGACTGTTTCATTAGCCGATTTTATCAAACGCATGAATCAGGCGATGCATGGCGATGATCCCGCCTATTTCAAAATTCCGGACAATCAGGAATTGATCTCTCAATATTTATTGCTTTACTCGATGTATGGCGAACCTGGCGATTTTGATTCTTATGTGGATTATGGGTATCGCTCTGCTAATCTAACGGTGTTTCTGAAAACGGACAGCAGTGCCTACATAGAAAAACTAGTCGAAAAAATTAATGCGTTTACAGCGGTAAATTTTAATAAAAATGTGCATGTCGGCATTGGTGGCAGCGTGCCACAAGGTGCAGCACTGAATGAAGTCATGGTTTATGGGAAAATACTTAACATTCTACAAATCGCCGGTGTAGTTTTTATTATTTCAAGCCTTATTTTCCGATCCTTGGTGGCTGGGATGTTGGTTCTTCTTCCTCTTGTGGTTGCTGTGCTCACTAACTTTGGTCTTATGGGCTGGAGTGGTATCCCGTTAAATACTTCTACTTCGCTTATTTCGGCAATGGCCGTTGGGATAGGTGCCGATTACGCAATCTATCTGATCTATCGGTTACGTGAAGAGCTTATGATGGGAGTCGACGAAATCACCTCTGCGCGCATCGTTATTGCAACAGCTGGCCAGGCAATCTTGTTTGTTGCTATCGCGGTTTCAGCTGGGTATGGAGTGCTGTTGTTCTCATTTGGTTTTAATCTACATAAGTGGTTAGCCATTTTGGTTGCTGCGGCTATGGTCATGAGTTCGCTGTCGGCATTGCTGCTTATCCCCGCGCTTATTCTTACATTTCGCCCAGATTTCATTTTTAGGAGAATTGCTGTGAAAAATAACCCACTGGTAGCTTCTGTCGCTGTATTGTCACTATTTTTTGGCTTATCAATGCAGCCCCAAAATGTTTGGGCAGCAGAACCCGATCTGACCCAAATCATGGAAAAGAATTTCGTCGTTTCCAAGGTTCTGGATTCTGTAGCTGATGCCACGTTTACCCTGGTCAACAAGAATGGACAGGAGCGAGTGCGCAAAACTTTCGGCACAACCAAACTTGATAAAAATGGCATCGATAATATGCGTATGACGCGATTTATGTCTCCACCGGACGTAAAGGGAACGGTGTCGCTGCTGATCGAACATGCCAACGATGATGATGACATCTGGATTTATTTGCCCGCACTAAAAAAGGTTAGACGCCTTGTTTCAAATAACAAAAAGGATAGTTTTATGGGCACGGATTTTTCATATGCCGATGTCATTGGATATAAGGTGGCCGAGTGGAATTACAAGCTGCTGAAAGAGGAGGTGGTAGAGGGACAGCCCTGTTACGTTATCGAAGCATTACCAAAATCTGACGCTGTCAAAACCAACAATGGTTACTCGAAACGCATCAGCTGGATACGCAAAGACAATTTTATGGCAGTGAAAATGGATTATTGGGATGAGACAGGACAGCTATTAAAAACCTCGACATACACCGACATTCAAGTGGTAGACCAGAAGCGAGGAAAGTGGCAAGCCATGCGCCTTGAAGCAAGCAACGTACAAACTAATCACCGCACGGTAATTAAATTCGATAACTTCAAGGCGAACCAGCAGGTTAAGGATGAGTTCTTCACTACACGGTACATGTCAAAAGAATAATAGTGAGAATGCGAGTTAATATTTTATGCTACGTAAGACGCGCCTTATTTTCGGTGATGATTCTTGCATCGCTTAGCACACAGGTTGTTTATGCATTGATCATAGGTGAGATCGACGTTATCAGCCGGGAAGGAGAACCGCTGCTCGCGAATATCCAGATATCCCCGACAAATCCTGACGAGAAAATAACGGCCGCCTGCTTTTCCTTGATTAAGGCAACAACCAGTCCCGGGCAAGAAGAGCCGGACTTGTCTGCTGCAAGATTGGAACTGGAAGGGAGCAGAGATATTGGCCATCAAATCAAGATTTCCACAGCGACACCCATTGATACGCGCTTGTTGACGCTCCGGTTAAAAGCGAAATGTATTTCGAGCGGTCTGACTATCCGTGAATTCAATTTCGAATTGAAACCAGCAACGAACACCCTTTTCCCGCAAGCAGATATTATTTCGGCGACAGCGGAAAAAGTTGATGCAAATACCTTGCCTAAACCGGATGAAAAAAGTGTTCTGCAAAAGTTGGAGCTGAATGGCTCGGTTCGAGCTGGGTATTTCAGTTCATCGCGTAAGCTGGATGGAAAAAATGATTTGGGTAGCGGCTCGGTGTGGCTTAAAGCTACGCCAAATATTGGGGAGGGCGTTTCCCTGATTGCTCAGGGATGGGTTCGCAACGACGACTCTTTCAGAGCGACGGGGAATTCAGCAAAGTTACAAGAAGGATATCTTCAATTCAGTGCCGGGAATGTGGATTATCGAGTCGGCAAACAGATCATAGTGTGGGGGCGTGCAGATCGCTTGAATCCAACCGACAATCTGACCCGACGAAACTTCACTCTGCTAACCCCAGAGGAGGATGATCAGAGAATTGGAGCGTTGGCAGCAAAAGTAACATATTACTCACATGAAAATTCGCTGACCGGCATATGGCTCCCCGATATGGACCCCAATATCTTTCCTGTCACGGCAACACCGGGAGTTTTTTTTACTAAACATATTCCCCATACCAACCGAATTGCACTCAAGTTTGATCGAAGTGGAGGTGATGTGGATTGGTCAATTTCTTACTATAGTGGGCTGGATCTGAATCCTGACATTGCGATTGGAGCGACAACCACATCAGGTACAAATCTAATATTTGATTACAATCGTATTCGTGTACTAGGAATGGATGCCGCGACGGTCATTGGCCGTTATGGATTGCGTGCTGAAGCCGCATATACTTGGACAGAAAACGCCGGAGCGAATGACTTCATGATCAAGAAGCCATTTCTCTACATGGTAGCGGGTGGTGACAGAACGTTCTTCGATTACCTTAACTTTAATATTCAATATTACCTCCGCCATGTTACAAATTATTCCGACCCGCAGGCGATAGCTAACCCTCTCTTACGTTCAGTCGTAATTCCTACAGCTGCGCTATGGAACCAGTTCAGCCGTTCTCAACATGGAATAAGTGTTCGGGTCAGCAACAAATGGTTTCATGAAATGCTGGAAGGCGAAATTGCTGCTGTCACCTCTTTTGGACCAAGCAATTATTTCATAAGGCCTAAGCTGGTCTATGCCTTTAGTGACCACGTGAAAGGATCGCTCGGCATGGATATTTATCGAGGAAAAAGTAATACTTTCTTCGGTCGGTTGCAGGATAACTCATTGTTATTTGCTGAGATGAAATATGGCTTCTGATTGAACAGAAGAATATACGAATATTCAAACGTCCGGTTTTTTTGCTTCGACAGGTATTAAAATGCTTAGTGCTACGCGCAGCAAGGATAGAGCTGAAGAGTTTTGTGGTGCGATGCAATACGGACACAGGAGTAATGTTAATTACGCTGCCGATTTATCGCTGCCTTTACGGAGAAATCAAAAAATTGGTCAACTGTTACTAGTTCATTTGCAGAACTAAAGCTTTAGGTCAGCCTTTCAATCCATAACATAAGCAAGATGCCTGCACTCGTAGGTTCACTTGATAACTGTAGTTGCAGGAGCGTTCATCTGAATGCAATTGTCTGAATACTCATTGAGTACTTAGGTACATCAAGGTCCGTGGCTACCGAGTAACTGACTTCTACGCGGCGAGAGGTTCCGGAACATTGTTACAGTACATCTCTGAATACAAAGAGTAAGACCTGAGAGTACTCAAATGTTTGTGTACCAGTGAATCAAATCCATTGAGATTATCGGTAAGACTGATAGCAAAAGGGATTCTAGGGCCATAATGAAAAATAGCGGGGCCAATTGTCTGAGCTTGAAGTTCAAGTTGTTTCAGAACGCGAGTAATAGAGCGGCGACATAAAAAAATAATAAAGTCCATACTGTTTGCGCGACAGTAGTCACGGGCTGCATGCAGCACTTTCAGCATAATTACAGATTCTTTGCAGGCGGATTCATGCAACGATTGAGCATCGTTTAACTTTTGAAAAGGACGAAGGATGCCCAACCTGGAAAATTCAGCTACCTTCAGTTTGTATTGAGTAAATTGTGGAGAATCAGGAACTGACACTTTATAAAATGGTAATCCTCCAAGCTGGTCAATCACAAGTCGAAAAGTACCTATCCAGCGATTACCACTTTTGACAAGAAAATGAATTGATTTATCGTCATAGAGATCTTTTTCCATCTCTTCCTCTGGATTCTCAACCTTTAGAAAACCCTTTTCCAAGCAATATATTTGATATCTTAATTGGTAGTGTATTTGCTTGCTTTCTTCAGTATCGGCAAGTACAACTTCGTATTCGTAACTATTTTGTGACATTCTTTTAATTTCTCCATATCCAGACTAAAAGAAAAACATGACTAATACCTAATACCTTGTAATTTCCCAGCTGATATTAAATACAGGCAAATTTTCTGTCTAAGTAATCACAAATTATTCTCTACTCTGCTACATCAAAGATAAATTCCTAGAGATAGAGAAAGCTGTGTCCTTACATAACATAACTTAATTAAGCATAATTTGTGCCAAAGATATATTTTAAGGAAAAATTAACAGGATTCTTACTATAGTAAGGATTGGAGAAGAAACTTTAATTTGGTGTAAGAAAATAAAAAATGAAAATTTGAAGATTATTTAAAAATAAAGTAACCAATTAGCGACAAAATTTATTATTAATAGTGACTTATTAATAATAAATAATGAGTTACCAGTGTCTCTAAATGGCGACATTTTTTTGGATTATTTTAAGTTACGTCCTAATATCTTAGAAGAGGTGCATTTAAAATTCATTACATAGTTTCCGTAATGCAGATCGCAGCAAAGCAACCTATCTGTAGTGGACCAAGTTTTGAGATGTAGTTCTTATAAGTGTTTGATATAAAATGAAAAAAATAACAAATCTCCCCCCGAGGTTTCTTTGCGAAATCCGCGCAAAGAAAACTGTCTGAAGCCCATAGCAAATTTGACAAGACTCATGACCGGTTTGACTGTGTGCTTGCGAAGAGCGTAACTGGCTTTGTCTGAAATCGTGTTCAAGCGTGTCAACGAAAAGTAAAAATGCCGCTTTCTCCCTTCGTTATCGGTGTTATTGGATAACGGTTTTGCTATCGGTGGCGGACTTGCCGATGTACATTTTTCTCCACGGTTAACCCGCTGTTGGTTTGAGTTAGGCAAATAAACATATTCCTGGCATTACCGAGAAATCAAGTTGAAAATAATAAAATATTACGGTACAACAAACTATTTAAATGTAAATATATTGTAACTACTCACCCCTATAAATAATCAAGAAAACACTCGACAGGTTTTTAGGGGGTAAATTTTCGATTTTCTCTTAGGGCAATAAATCCCTGC
>NZ_CAKMLL010000006.1 GCF_927797785.1 Candidatus Nitrotoga sp. BS
AAATGGGACGCGCTCCATTCATCAGAAATATTGGATTTTTAGAGGTGCCCTTAAGCAAGCCTGTTTATAAGCAAATGCTGTTGTACTTCAAACTTGAGGTTATCCTCAATCAATTTAACATCGGTTCCGCACCTTTCGGAAATAGCACCCATAGACGCCCCTGTTGCTTCATCTTGCCCGCCTGCGTGCCCGCAGATTCGCCAAAGCCCCAGAAAAAATCCGCGCGCACTGCACCCTTGATGGCGCCGCCAGTGTCTTGCGCCAGCATCAAGCGGTTGAGTGGTGCGCTATCATTTGGATAGGTTGTCGCGAGAAAGACGGGTGCGCCCAGTGGGATAGTGGTCCGATCAACGGCAATACTGTATTCATTGGTAAGTGGCACACCCAGCGCACCCAGCGGTGCAGACAAACTATCCGGTAATTCGCGTAAAAAAACGTAGCTGGGATTATGTTCCAGTAACATATCAATTTTATCTGGATTTTTCTCGGCCCAACCCTTAATGCCTTGCATTGAAGCTTCTTCGAGCTTAAGTTCACCTGTTTCAACCAACCTCTTGCCGATAGACTGGTACGGATGGCCATTCTGGTCAGCATAGCCGACTTTTACCTGCTTGCCATCCGGCAGCTCTATGCGCCCAGAGCCTTGTATATGCAAGAAAAATAGCTCAATTTCATTCTCCACCCAGAACAGTTCGTTCCCCGTCATCTCCCCGGCCCCGGCATCAATTTCTGCGCGGTTGTAATAGGGCACGATGCGTTTGCCCTGCAAGCGACCGCGCAAACGCAAGTCTTTGAGTTGCGGGTACACTCCACCCAGATCGATCGTGAGTAAATCATTCGGCGCGGCATACAGAGGATATTGGAAACGCGGTGTCTTGAAGCGACTGCCCTTGAGCAAAGGCTCGTAATATCCGGTAATCATTCCCTGTTCGCTACCGTCCGGATTGAGCACCTGATAAGGAGTAAACCATTCTTCATAAAATGCATGAAGCGTAGCATTGTCACTAACCCCCAATTGCTCGGCCTGAACACACACCTCCTGCCAGTGAGGCTTATTCTTCAGTACACGACAGCTTTGCAGAAATGCAGTTTGGGAGAGTGCAAGGTCGAGCGTTTGCCAATCCGGCAGCATCTCCCATTTACTCACAATAAACAACGGGGCAGGCAACCCTGCTGTGGGTGCCGGCATCACTTTGGGAGGTGGCGTAACGGGTTGAGGGCGTGATACAACCGGCGGTTTGGATACAGTGGTGCAGGCGGCAAGAAATACGCTCAGCACCAAAGCCAACCATTTTTTATTTATTTCAATATTAAGCTTCTTCATTTAAATACTTTTATAAACCCTGTTTAATTTCCAGATTTCAGACAGCTCTCTGGGTTTTCAGTGATCGCTACTTTATAGCCGATCTTAAAGGCATCGCCTTCGCCATTTAAAAAGTGGCGGATTCAACACTGAAGTGCAACTTTTGTAAGCGAATTCAGGTGGCGAGCTGGGTTAATATCGGAGCCACTTAAACGACCAAGGAAAAGAAGCACAGATCAAGCAATGTAAGCAGCTCACCAACGGGCTACGATACCAGATTTACGGGCTGAAACAAGCTGGTTTGAATCAGCTGGTTTGAATAAAACTGAGATCATCAAAAATCGGTGCAGATAAAGTGGATCAACCACCGATCTCGAAAAGTACTCGGATTTAGAACCTCACATGAGGTATTCTTCAGGGTGATATTACGCTATACCAAGCAACCACTGACTGTTGCACTTTGAACTTGAATCCGCGACTTAATCAATATATTTAAAACTGTATGAAAATTGCGACATGGAATGTAAATTCGCTTAAGGTGCGTCTGCCTCATACATTGGACTGGCTGGCGATTAATCAGCCAGATGCCTTGTGTTTGCAGGAAACCAAGCAAGAGGACAGTAAGTTTCCTCTGGCAGAATTGCAACAAGCTGGCTATCAAGCGGTGTTCAGTGGGCAGAAGACCTATAACGGTGTGGCCATTATCAGCAAGGCTGTGCCAGAAGACGTCATGGTCGGCATGCCGAATTTCCCCGATGAGCAAAAGCGAGTGATTGCTGCCACGCTCAACGGTGTGCGTTTGGTCTGTATTTATGTACCAAACGGCCAGAGCGTAGACTCAGACAAATATCAATACAAATTGGCGTGGCTGACTGCTTTGCACAAGTGGTTAAAGGACGAGTTGGTTCGCTACCCTAAACTTGCCCTGCTTGGCGATTACAACATCGCACCCGAAGACCGTGATGTGCATGACCCTCAGGCATGGGCAGGCAATGTGCTTGTGAGCGAGCCTGAGCGCGCGGCTTTCATAGCGCTCGAACAACTTGGGCTACGCGATAGTTTCCGCCTGTTCGAGCAACCCGAAAAATCCTATACTTGGTGGGATTACCGCATGATGGCCTTCCGCCGTAATATGGGGATGCGTATTGACCATATTTTGGTCAGTGAAGCACTGGTGCCGAATTGCACCGCCTGTACGATAGACCGCACACTACGAAAGTTGGAGCGCCCATCAGATCATACGGCGGTAGTGGCGGACATCGCCGCCTGAAATAAGCGGCGTGCCGAAGACATGTCCTCTTGATTGAAATTGTTAGGGCTCACTTACGCGAAGTGTCCCGCCCCTATCCAGCTCATTAGCAACCAGTTGTACTGACTGTGGCAAGATGGCTCGGAGGATTTTACGACGATCCTCAGGAACCAGCGGGCCAAGAACAAATTAAATCGAGTCTGACCCTCATGGCACTCCACTAGCGGGAACCGAGTCGGCTACCAGGCCACCACCAGATTGAACATAGAGAACCCGCGTAAGGCGCACCCCGTAAGGCGACAATAAGCGAAGCGCATTGCGCCGTATGATAATGTTCCGCAACCCGCCGATCGATTGAGTCGCGCCACCCATCCTCTCTTTTATCTTTCTTAAAATAAAGAAAGCCACCCCCTCCGGTACTCCGACTGCGGTGGCTTCTTTACTTTAGCCGCTAAAAAGCTGTGCTTTTGAAATTCTCCTTTAGCCGCTACTCCCCTTTGGGCGTGATGAAACCGATAGGACGTTTCGGTTTCTCCGGCGGCCTCATCAGCTCGCGGAGCGCGTTGAAAATCCCGGCAATAGCCTGATCGTGTGATTCGAATTTGTGTTCGATGCGCTGCTCCAGCTCATTAAGCCTGAGAGCAAGCTCCTTGTGGCCGGAGAGCATCTCGTGCAGCCCCACAAAGGCGCGCACCACATACACCGACACCTCGATTGCCCTCGGACTGTTCAGGATGGTCGCCGCCATGATTGCCCCATGTTCGGTAAAAACGAACGGCAAATAACGCCGTCCCCCGCGACCGGCGGGTTTCTCGTTTGAGGTCGCAATTTGCGACCTCAAAGCGAAAAACTCCTCTTCGGTAAGCTGAAACATGAAATCTGCCGGGAAGCGTTCCAGATTGCGCCTGACCTGTTCGTTGAAGCGCTTGGTCGGCAAACCGTAGAGCGCGGCCAGATCGGCATCGACGATGACCTTCTGCCCGCGCAGCAACACGATGGATTGCGCGATGTGCTCGGCGGGCACGAGTGCGTTCTGATCGTTCGTCGTCATGGTCAACCCCGCGAGGCGCTGCGGTGTGCGCTGGCCGTTTTCTTTTTAGCTGCTGGTTCCCGCACGTCACGCTTGAGCTGATCCCGCTCGATAAAGGCATCAATCAATTGCAGCACCTGCCGCTTGTCTGTGGTATCCAGCTTCTCAATCTGCTGCAAACGCCGTTGCATCCGGGTATCGGTTGCCTTAATGTTAATGTTTCGTAGCCCGCCGATTGATTTGAGCCGCGCAACCTCTCTCTTCATTCTTCCAATAAAAAAGCCACTCTCTCCGGCAACCCAGATGCGGTGGCTTCTTTTTAGCTGTTGAATTTTTTCTTTAGCTGCTTGGCTGGTGTTATTTCACCGCCTCGATAATTCCGATCTCCCTTTTAAGCAGATCATTGGCGAGTTGCGAAAGCGGCATGCCTTTTTTAGTGGCGATCACGTTCAGATAATCCTGCACGTCGGCATCCAGATAAACCGGCAGGTTGAGGCGCAGATTGGGCCGGTAAAACCTGCCACGTGCCGCACCGGTAAAATTCACTTCGGCAGGTATGTCGTCGTCATGTGGGACTGTAGTGGCTGTATTCATATGGGCACCTATCGTGGTTCGTTCTCGTAAAAAAGCCGTTCCCGCTTAGTGGCCGGGCGGGCGGAAATCAAGCGGACACTGGTACTTGCGGGGCCGGTCGTCTGGTAAGTATGCGCCACCAGCAACAGCGCACCACTGGCATCATGCCCCAGCGACCACCAACGTTCCTCATCCTGGCTGTGCGCTTCATCAAACACCGTCAACGCAAGTGGGTCTAAAAATACCGATGCAGCCTGCTCGAACGTCACGCCATGCTTGTCTGCATTGGTTGCTGCCTTGACGGCGTCCCACTGAAAATCATAAACGATGTCAGACAAGACGGATGCCCTTAGCGCTGTGCTTGCGCCAGCACGGTATCCAACACCTGCGACACAAAGCGCTGCTGCGCCTTGGGCAATTGCGCGATCGCCTCGATCTGCTGCTGCCATTTCGACGTAGGGTCGCGCTTCGAGCGTGCCTTGGTTTCGTTTCCCAGCAGCGCATCGGTCTGCACCTTGAGCGCCTGTGCCAGCGACGGCAACATCGACACCGGAACGCGGCGGCGCCCCACTTCATAGGAGGCCACCATCTGCTGGGAAATCCCCAGCGTCTCAGCGAGCTGCACCTGAGTTAATCCCAATTCCTTGCGCAAGTATGCGACACGACCGCCCAGCACTTTGAAATATTCCTTCTCGTCTTGGGTCATTACAGAAGCCATTGCTGATGTAGTAATGCCATAACGATACCTCGTGTTTTTGATTGGTAGTTAACTATACGCCATAATGACGTAAACAGCAAACGAGTTATTTCTTTGTTTACCCCCCTTGACAGGTTTTTAGCGGAGAACGATTTATGGCACGAATTCCAGATATAGAAATTGACGAATCTGAAATTCTCACATACAGTCCGGACCACATTACTGCCCGCGCAACGCACGCGAGCCGAGCTTGCGAAAGAACAAAAACAATTCAATGCAGGAGGCAAAGGGGAGGAGTAACCATGTCGAATGGGCTGAATGCGTGCACGCAAAGCGCGCGAGGGGTTAATCAATCGAGCCCCACTCTAGTTGGAGGGTTTGCCACACGAACACTAGGCATATTGAAGCGTGTGTGGATGCAAGACATGATCCCCGGACTTCTGCACAAGCCGCGACCCCTTTGCGTGTGCACGGTGCACGGCATTAGATTGCTTAAATTTGCGTTAAAGTCAGCTCTGATCTTAATGTTACTTGTTGAGGCTTGCTTCTGCTCTGTTGCTCAAGCAACGGCTGTGTCAATTCTGCCAATCATTGCGGCACCAGCCGGAAGTCCAGTTATCCCAAACTTAAGCGTTGGCGGCGCAGCCCCCAATTCGTGTGACGTAGTGCCGATTGGGGGATATTCAGTCGATTCCAATGGGACGAGTTTCACAGTAATAAGATATTGCGACGCGTTGGCTACGGATGTTCAGGCTTTCGTAGCTAATGGATGGGGCGGGGTGGTTCAGGGGGCAGGTACTTCGAGCAACTGTACCAGTGCTAATAGCAAATTCACTCACCCTGCCGATACTTGTAATGGGTTTTGGCCATGGACGGCTACTAAAACCGCTCAATGTCCGACTGGATATGTCTTGTCGTCGGGAGTATGCAATCCAACGGGTAAACCGATCCCAGATAAGAATCTAGGCCCTGAGTCCTGCGTGGGTAATCCTATAAATGCTGGAATGGGGGTGAAGTTTCAAGCGGAGTCAGATGTCGACATCCCTTTTGGCGTGGGGATGAAATTTGAACGGAAGTACAACAGTCTCCAGAGCAAGTACATTTCAAATAAATTTGAGAACAAACACTGGCGGCACAATTATGAGCGCCAATTAATCATCAAGGATTGGCAAGCCAGTCCGGCAACTGTGTTAATTGTTGGCTCGTCGGTGAAATCCGTGGGTGACTTGACGGCAGTTTAAGGGATTTCACTCTGCTGGAGAAAGCGAAATAACTTCCTGTAAGTGGCATCGAAAGAACGCTGTTATGATTCCGAGATACGGGGCCAGATGAGGGGGCCGCCTTCTTCCTCGATGAGATTGAAGAGCAGCGCCTTTACCGATTGCTTGCATAAGTCAGGATCGTCGTGACGTCGCCGGATGATCTCGCCGCCGAGCATCCAGAGATGATCGCGGTGTCTGCGCAAAGTCTTATCGGCAAGCTGGCTGCGCAACAGTTCATGCAGAAAGGGTTTAAGGCGTTCGACAATGTTCTGCCCGATGACGACATCGCTGTCTTCGCCCCGCCAGGAACGTGGCCACTCCGCCCAATCCGGGCAGAGCCGGTCAAATGCTGCCACTTCGTCTGCGGCTGCCTGGATAATGGAAGCCCTGCTAACTTTATTATGCGTACCACTCATGTTGTTAACCCGTTTACTCAATGCTTGCCACCGCTTTCCCGGCTTCTCGTCTATAAAGGTGCCCGCCTGGATGAAAGTACGAAGACTATCGAAATCGATGTCCGCCCACGGCACGGCTCAAAACCGGTTTGTTCGGGTTGCGGCAAGCCCGCCCGTGGTTATGACACCCTGTCACAACGGCGCTTCGAATTCATCCCGATCTGGGGTTTTGCCGTGCTGCTACTGTACCGCATGAGGCGAGTGGAATGCAGGGGCTGTGGGGTCAAGGTGGAAGAAGTGCCGTGGGGAATGGGCAAACACACCCTGACCCGCGCCTACATGCTGTACCTGGCGCATTGGGCGAAGAAACTGTCCTGGCTGGAGACGGCGCGCAGCTTCCACACCAGTTGGGAGAAAGTCTGTCACGCGGTGGAATATGTCGTGCAATGGGGGCTGGAACACCGGCAGCTCGGCCCGATACGCGCCATCGGCGTGGACGAGATCGCCTACGGGCGCGGGCACACCTACCTGACGCTGATCTATCAGATCGAGGCGGGTTGCGTGCGCCTGTTATGGGTGGGCAAAGAAAGGACGGAAGAAAGCTTCGAGAAGTTCTTCACCCTGATCGGCAAGGAACTGGGCGAGAAAATCGAATTCGTCTGTTCGGACATGTGGAAGCCTTACCTGAAGCTGATTGCCAAACATTGCACGAACGCCCTCAATATCCTGGACCGCTTCCACGTCGTGGCAAAGATGAACCTGGCCGTTGACGAAGTGCGCGCGGGTGAAACGCGGCGTTTGGTGCAAGACGGTTATGAGCCGGTGCTCAAGAAATCCCGCTGGTGTCTGCTCAAACGCCCCGCGAACCTGACCGACAAGCAGCGCATCAAATTGCGCGACGTGCTGCGTTACAACCTGCGAAGCGTCCGCTCCTATTTGCTGAAGGAGGACTTCCAGCGCTTGTGGGAATATGACTCGCCGACTTGGGCGGGCAAGTTTCTTGACCAGTGGTGCGAGGAAGTGATGCGTTCCCGTATCGAACCCATGAAAAAATTCGCACGCACGGTGCGCGCGCACCGCGAGTTGCTGCTCAATTATTTCCGGGCAAAAAAGGCATTCTCAAGCGGTGTGGTGGAGGGTTTGAACAACAAAGCCAAAGTCACCATGAGAAAAGCTTACGGTTTCAGGACGTTCAGAATTACAGAAATTTCGCTCTATCATGCACTTGGGAAGTTGCCGGAGCCAAAACTTGCCCACAGTTTTTACTGACGAACCTGTTATTTACCTGGCAAGTAGGCGTCGAATAAAAAACAGCAGAACAAAGCTGCCTGCAATCATAAACAGGAAATTTCGGTAGCGATAAAACCAGCTGCCATTCGTCTTATCAATAAATTCCTGCACTTTGGCGGGAATAGCCCCTTGCCCAATCGCGATTTCCACAGATACAGGCTCCATGTTTTCCATGGCGTTGATAGAAACACCAATATCTGTTTCATCTTTAGCGGGAATGCTGAACGTGTTGATCTGAATAAGCTGGAGCAGTTTTTCAGAATCGGCCAGTGACGCCTCGAATTTTTTAAAATCCTCTTGACTCATCAATTTCTTCAGATCGTCTGTACTGAGCGTTTTGGTTACGCCACTCATGGTGATTGAAATCGAATTTTCCTTGATGAATTTGGCCATATACTGGGACTGAAATATTGCGAAAGACGTCCCCGCAGGTACCGGAACACCTTCAGGCATGATGTCAAAAGTGGTTGTTCCGTTTTTGGATGGATCCTTTGGCGATGCAATATAGTTCACAATCACCCACACCGGTCCGAGATCCGGGTCGGCCTTGAATGCCTTGGATTTGCGCGCAAAGCTATTGGCGGTGAAGGATTTGAAATCGGTAATGGTGAAGCTATCAATGATTCTGGTTGTACTACTGTCTCGTGCATTTACGCCAATAGCGTAAACCATAAGACTGAGAATCAGCAAAAGTTTGTTCAGTCGCAACATCATGGTTTCCCTTTTGTTTATGCAATTCCATTTTTGAATAGTCCGATTCTTCTTGGCCGCGTCCCCTTGGGGCGATGAGCTAAGCCGGGTGTTCCTCAGTGACGACTCAATCATCAGGCTCGCTCGCATGTTTCGATGCCGCCGAGCGCTTGCGAATTCTAGGGCCAGGTCTCAATACTGTTCTTGTTATCGGCAAACAAAAAACTTTGGTTCAATCTTGTTTGAAAAACGTAAGGTTAATGTCGCGCAAGCTATATGCCATTTCCTGTCTCGCCAGCGTTATCCAGTCCAGCCAGTACCATTTCGGCGGCACGTAGCACAGCACGTGCTTTATTCTGCGTTTCTGTCCATTCGCTAGCGGGTACCGAGTCGGCTACCAGGCCACCGCCAGATTGAACATAGAGAATGCCGTCTTTAATTACTGCAGTGCGGATGGCGATGGCAAGATCCATGTCGCCGTTGAAGCCAAGGTAGCCGACTGCGCCTGCATAGATGCCACGCTTGGTAGGTTCCAGTTCGTCGATGATTTCCATCGCGCGTACTTTCGGTGCGCCGCTCACTGTGCCGGCCGGAAAGGTGGCTTTCAATACCGCAATTGCATCTAGCCCCGGTTTGAGCGTGCCTTCGACATTGGACACGATGTGCATCACGTGTGAATAGCGTTCAATTACCATTTTTTCGGTGAGCTTTACCGTGCCATGTTGTGCGACGCGGCCAACATCGTTACGCCCGAGGTCTATGAGCATCAGGTGTTCTGCCAGCTCCTTTGGATCAGCCAGAAGCTCTTGCGCCAGACTGGCATCCTCTTGCGGTGTTTTTCCGCGCGGACGGGTGCCGGCGATGGGGCGCACGGTCACATTGTCACCTTCCAGCCGCACGAGAATTTCCGGTGAAGCGCCGACCACGTGGTGGTCGCCCATGTCGTAATAGAACATGTAGGGTGAGGGGTTAATGGACCTAAGCACCCGGTAAAGGTTGAGCGGTGAAGCAGGGAATGGCTGACTCATGCGTTGTGAAGGCACAACCTGCATCATGTCGCCATCGAAAATATAGCGCTTGGCCTTCTCTACCGCCTGTTTGTAGGCTTCCTCACCGAATTCAGATACGGCTTGCTGGGGGGGGAATTGTGGGGCGCACGGTATTGCTACTGGCTGGCGCAGCAACTGTGACAGTTCTTGCAGACGCTGTCGCGCCAGAGTATATGCATTGGGCAGTTCGGGATTGGCATAGACGATGAAGGTAAGCTTACCGGACAGATTGTCCACTACCGCCAGTTGCTCGGTAAGCATTAGCAGTATATCCGGCGTGCCGAGCACGTCCTGCTTTTGCGTTTTGGCTAAGCGCGGCTCGATATAGCGTACCGTATCATAACCAAAATAACCGGCCAGGCCGCCAGCGAAGCGCGGCAGGCCGGACAGCGGCGCGACTTTGAAGTGAGACTGGTAGTCTTTGATGAAGTCTAGTGGATTGTCTGCATGCTGAGTGGTTTCGCTAGTTTGGGTGGTTAGCGTAATCTGCTTGCCGCGTACCGTAATACGTGTATCAGCGGGCAGACCGATAAAGGAGTATCGACCAAAGCGTTCGCCACCCTGCACTGACTCCAACAGATAGGAATAGGGTTTGTTGGCGAGCTTGAGATATAGCGACAGCGGCGTGTCCAGATCAGCAAAGGTCTCTGTCACCAGTGGGATGCGGTTATATCCTTGCGCGGCAAGTTGATTGAAAGATTGCTCTGAAATGGGATTCAACACGAACTACTCCTAACTCAAAAAGTGGGAAGACGGCAGCACTAACACTAGGCAGCCATGCGAATAGGGTGGTAATCACCATCGCCATGCGGTCGTTTCTCTCCAGTTTTTGAAATTTTCGTGTGGCATCAGATTATGCTTTTTGAATCAGTTTTATCACATCCGGCAGTGTGTCAATCACAGCATCCAGATCAAGGCTATCCACTGGCTCGCCGTGATTGTAACCGTATGGCACACAGACTATTGGACACCCGGCAGCTCGCGCCGCAATAGTGTCATTGAGTGAATCGCCGATCAGCAACACTTGCTCCACCGGAACGCCGAAAAACTTTGCAGCATGCAGTAACGGTAGCGGATGAGGTTTTTTTTCCGGTAGGCTGTCGCCGGACAGCACGATTTCGAAATAATGTGCGAGCCCTAAACCCTCAAGCAGGGGTTCCGTGTAGCGTTTCACTTTATTGGTAATGCAACCCAGGCGGAAACCCGCTGTCTGCATGGCCTCCAGCCCGGCAATCACGCCCTCAAACGGTTTACTCTGTAACAGCAACTCACTGTAGTGTTGTTCGAAAATCGGCAGCGCCTGTTCATATAAACTTGCTTCCGGCTCGGCATGCATGTCGCCGGTCAGCGCACGTTTCACCAGCCAACTGACACCGTTACCGATGTAGCTGGTCAGCAAATCTTGCGACACGGCAGGACGGCCCAAGTCACGTAACATGCGATTGGCGGAGTCCACCAGCTCAGGTGCTGTGTGAAGTAAGGTGCCATCCAGATCTATAAGGATGGCGGAAATGCTCAGTGGGAAAGAATTCGCTTGCAGCATTACTTGCCTACCTTGGCTAATTCAGCACGCAGAGCAGCGATGATGGAATCATAGCGATGCGGGTCGGTGTCCTTGCCGGCACCATATACAGCTGAACCAGCGACGAAGGTGTCGCATCCCGCAGCAGCAATTTCAGCAATATTGCTGGTATTCACACCGCCATCGATCTCCAGCATGATGTCGCGTCCGCTTTCATTAATTTTTTGGCGCGCTGTGCGTAGTTTGTTCAGCGCGTTGGGGATAAATTTCTGGCCGCCGAAGCCGGGGTTCACTGACATAATCAGGATCAGGTCGACCTTGTCCATGGCATGGTCGAGATAGCTTAATGGTGTGCCGGGATTGAACACTAACCCGGCCTTGCAGCCGTTTTCCCGGATCAGGCTGAGAGTGCGGTCGATGTGCTCAGATGCTTCCGGGTGAAAGGAGATGATATTGGCACCTGCTTTGGCGAAATCCGGGATGATACGATCCACCGGCTTAACCATCAGATGCACATCGATTTCTGCTTGGGTCACCGGACGAATGGCAGAACACACCAGCGGACCAATGGTCAGGTTGGGTACGTAATGGTTATCCATTACGTCGAAGTGGATAATGTCTGCGCCGGAAGCGATGACATTGATGACTTCTTCACCGAGCTTGGCGAAATCGGCGGAAAGTATGCTAGGTGCGATTTTGTACATGGCGACGCCTTTAACAAGTTTGAATTTGAAGCGCGCATTCTACCCGAAACTTTCCCGATGAATAAATCTAACAGTAGCTAGTGCACTGTTTTTGTCATGTTATTCGACTATTGTTTCTAATGGTGCTGGAGCATAAAAGTAACTCTTTGAGCGTTACCCGTCTCGCTCATATTCGCCGCCATGCTGTTGCAAGACCTTAAGCATTGCAGCTGCTTTATCTAACGTCTCTTGATACTCTGCATCTGCGTGAGAGTCCGCTACGATGCCGCCACCCGCCCAAAAGCGGATTTCACCATGGGCGTATACCAAAGTACGGATAGTGATGTTGCTATTCATGTTGCCATCGAAGCCGATAACGAGCAGCCACATCGCAAGGCGGTACATTATGACTGATGGAACTACCAGCCATTCGACTAAGCGCGATAAAACATGCGCTAAATCGCTGGTTATGGGCACTGCTGCTGGCACGCATCTATGAGGTGCTTCTTCTCCTGTGTCCGCAGTGCGATGATTCTTGGGCAACTAAGCAAGCCGACATCGCCGCCGCGTCTGCTGCCGGTACGCGGACCGCCGCTGTGGGAGATGCCGGGTGTTTCGCGTCCGGCTATTCAGCCTGCCGCGACCACACCGAAAAAGAGGCATTGTTCAATTTGCTCAATGCGCCGCATAATGCAGGCATCACCTTAATCGAGAGTTTTGCCATGTTACCTACGGCGGCGGTGAGCGGTTTTTATTTCCCGCATACGCAGTCGCAGTATTTTGCCAGCGCGAAAGTGGATAAGGATCAGGTTGAGGATTATGCAAGACGCAAGGGCTGGGCACTGGAAGAGACAGAACGCTGGTTGACGTCTGTGTTGAGTTACTAAATTGGAACAGGTGTATGGCGAAAAAATATAACCGGACTATTGAAGAGCTTGAAGCCCACGCCGAAAAATGGTGGCCTAAGGCGCTTGAGGCCGAGGTGTCAGCTGCTAGTGTGATTCCAAAATTGATTGCTACTCAGGAGCAATTCATCAGTGTTCTTAAGTTATCAGGTAAGTCACCCATGCAAATCTTTGCTGTCATGACCGCATCGCAGTTATCCGCCAATTTATTTTTAAAGCATTTGGTGGTGCTTGCTGACTACGGTGGGGAAATGCTCAAACGATTAGGGCGCGAATTTTCAGATGTATTTCCATTTGACAAAAAAATCGGGCAGCACTATATGTCTTACATCTGGCTGGGGCGCACTCATCGCTACGATTTTCAGCAGTTACCGATCAAAGCGCTGGACAATAAAAAACTTAAAATTGATGGGGCTGCTATTGCTCAAGACATTGCGCTTAGCGCAATTTATCAAGATATGATTATGGTTTTGATGTACGGCTCAACATCGGAGGCCGCACATCTGGCTGGACTGGAAAAATGTGAAGTTGGCGTATTGTTGGGCGATGAGCTAGCCATCGAAAAATATGTACGTGAACGGTACATTCATGTGAGTCGCATTACGATGGGAGCGAGCGCCAATAGATTGGGGCAAATTGCGCAAGACTATGTTGTAGAAATTCTGAAGGCGCAATTGCCAAAAAGTTTTTCCGTGGTGCGAAATGGCAAAATTAAACTCGCACAATATGACAAAAAAGGCGGGATGCCATTTGATGTGGTCATAGAGTGCGGGAAAAATAAGGTCGGCGTTGAAGTTACTTTTCAGGTAACGACTAATAGCGTGATTGAGCGCAAATCTGGGCAAGCCGAAAGTCGCCAAGCCGCAATGCACCATGATAAGTATTGGATAGCATATGTCATCGATGGCGCAGGCAATTTTCAGCGCACCTCAGCAGTCAGCACGATATGCCATTTCAGCGACTGTACTGTTGCATATTCTGAAAAAGAAATTTCGGTGCTGGCGCAATTTATCCAAGAGAAATTACTATGATTCGCTTCATTGATCTTTTCGCAGGCGTGGGTGGCATACGTTTGGGTTTCGAGCAAGCAATGCACGAACTGGGGTTGCCGACGCAATGTGTCCTTTCTTCCGAAATTGATAAATATGCGCAGGAAACTTATTCGCTTAATTTTGGAGAAAAACCCCAAGGGGACATTTATCAGATTCTGGATGCACCGGGGTTTGATTTTTTATTAGCGGGGTTCCCCTGCCAGCCATTTTCATATGCAGGCAAACAAAATGGCTTCAGCGATACACGCGGCACATTGTTTTTTCAGATTGAACGCCTTCTACGTGACCATCAGCCCAAGGGGTTTTTATTGGAGAATGTGCGCGGTCTGACAACACATGACCACGGCAGGACATTCAATACAATTCTGGAACACTTGAAAAAACTGGACTATGGCGTGTCTTATCTTATCTTGAATAGTTCAAATTTTGGGGTGGCGCAAAATCGCGTGCGGGTTTATATCGTGGGCATCAAAAATGGGCAACCAAAATTAAACTTGAACTCTGATTTAGGCGCAGCAGATTCGCACAAGTTCAAACGACAGTTGGTACAACGTTCTATCTTTGATGAGTTCGCAACCAGCATTGTCGCGGATATTTTGGAGGATAACCCTGCGGCAAAATATGATTGCTCACCCAGTTTTGTGCAAAGCCTGTTACGCCAACTTAATGGCAAGCCAGAAGAGTTGGCTGGCTATCGCATGATAGACCACCGCAATGGCAACTCATTTCACTCGTGGGAATTGAGTATCAAGGGAGAGTGCACACAAGACGAAATGGATTTTATGAATGCGCTGGTAGCCAACCGACGCAAAAAACATTTTGGCGCACATCAAGATGGAAAGAAATTGACCATCGAACAAATCAAAACATTTTTTAACCATCCGGAATTGTTGCAAATTACCACTAGCCTTATTCAAAAAGGATACCTGAAAGAAATAGACGGAAAATACAACCCTGTTTCGGGAAATATGTCGTTTGAGGTGTTCAAATTTCTCGACCCACAAAGCATCTCCATTACCCTGGTAACCAGTGACGCGCACAAACTTGGCGTGGTGCACAAAGGCAGAGTGCGGCATATCACGCCGCGCGAATGCGCCCGATTGCAGGGTTTTCCAGATACTTTTAGGTGTCACCCAGATGATGTTCACGCATATCGTCAGTTTGGCAACTCCGTTTCTGTCCCGGTCGTTAAAGCAGTAGTGTTAGATCTTTTTAGAAGCTCTGGACATGTGTTGACTGAACAGCGCATCGCTGAATTGGCATGAACGTATTTTTATTATAAAAGCACATTGCTGGGTATTACGCTCCTTCCTCCTATTCGCCGCCACACTGTTGCAAGACCTTCAGCATTGCCGCCGCTTTGTCTAACGTCTCTTGATATTCTGCATCGGCGTCGGAATCCGCTACGATCCCGCCACCTGCCCAAAAACGGATTTCGCCATCAGCGTACACCAAAGTACGAATAGTGATGTTGCTGTCCATGTTGCCATCAAAGCCGATGTAACCAATCGCACCGCAATATACTCCGCGTCGATGCGGCTCCAATTGTTCGATGATTTGCATGGCACGTTGTTTAGGCGCTCCAGTTACAGAGCCACCGGGGAAACAATCGCGTAATAACGCCAGCGCATCGCGCCCCGGCGCAAGCTGACCAGTGACGGTACTTACCAGATGATGTACTTGGGCAAAGCTCTCCAATTCGAACAGCTTGGGTACTTGCACTGAACCAGGTGTACAACTCTTGCCCAGGTCGTTACGCAGCAAATCAACAATCATTAGGTTTTCTGCGCGATCCTTGTCGCTATGGCGCAGGTTTTGCGCCATCTTAGTATCCTCGTGCGGGTTGTTTAAACGCGGGCGCGTACCTTTGATCGGATTGGTTTCGACGCGCCCCTGTTGTACTTGCAAAAATCGTTCCGGCGAGGCGCATAGAATTTGCACCTGCGGAAAATTGAGAAAAGCGGAATAAGGTGCCGGGCTCAGGCGGCGCAATTCGAGATATGCATGTAGCGAATTACCGGAAGCACGTGCTGTATAGCGTTGCGCCAGATTGACCTGATAACAATCACCCTCACGCAAGTAGCGTTGTACGACATCAAACGCGGATTTGTACCCCGCGCGGATAAAGTTCGACTGAATGCAGCCATGTACCTTGAATTTTTCCAGGGGCACGTTACTGTTCTGTTGTAATCGTGCAAGTATTTGCGGCAACACCTGCTCTGTTCTTTGTTCGCGTTGCTGTGATACCAGATGTGCAGTCTTTTCCTGATGGTCTAACACCATCGCCCAGTCATAAATGCCAACCATCATATCCGGTAGATGTTCTGCATCCTGCGCCTGCGTGGGCACAGCAAACAGGCGGCGCGCCAGATCGTAGCCCCAAAAGCCTAATGCACCGCCGAAAAAAGGAATGCCCGGTATTGCTGCAACGGATGCCCCCAATTGCTGGCGCACGAGGTCAAATGGATCTGCGCTTAAACGCTGTACTCCGGTTGCATTCGTGATATCGGTGTATGCGCCATGTGTGACCAGCGTTGCAGTAGGTTGTGCGCACAGAATGTCATAACGCCCTCGTCCACCGCTGTCCAGCCAAACCGCCCAAGGCAAATCCGCAATGGCCGAGAAGTAAGCGGCAGCATTGGCTGCATAAGGAAGAGGGGTGCTATAAAGCATCGGTGTTGGTGGGTAAGGAGGAAAGCTTGCACTACTTCGCAGTACTGTTTGATCGCTATAAGTCCCGCATTACTAAATTAATCTAGCATTGATTTATGTAGGTAATAGCGGGGTAAAGCAAGTTTGGGTGAATAAAGGGAGGCATCGTTATACAACAGGATTAAGGGATAGAGGTGACTTGTACATAATGTTTACTCCTAGCGCAGCTCTCTGAGAGCGTAATAGCTATGGCCACATGGTTAAAGGCGATGTACTTACACTTTGATTTCCATAATATACATGGCAAATGTGGATGACTGGGCGCAGCGATTTCTAGGCTATTCCGCGAGAGAGAATATCCAGCCCTACCTTGCCTTCGCTGATTTCGCGCAGGGCGATTACAGTGGGCTTGTCTTTACATTCCTCGACTAAATAGCTGGCGCCATTGGCCAACTGGCGTGCGCGATAGGCGGCAGCCAAAGTAAGCTCAAATCGGTTAGGGATGTTAATTAAACAGTCGTCTATCGTTACGCGAGCCATGGTGTAGTTTTTCCTTCTTGTAGTTGATTGATTAAAGCTTGCTGACGTGCAAGTTGTCTGTCGCGGCGAAGTCCTGCGGCAACAACGATAGCATTGAGCTGTTGTAAGGCAATATCCAGCTCGTCGTTAATAATAACATAATCAAACTCTACGACATGGGCGATGTCTTCTTTTGCTGCATGCAGACGCTGTGCGATCACTTGGACGTCATCTTGTCCGCGCGCATGCAGGCGAATTTCCAGCGCTTGCAAGGAAGGGGGCAGGATGAAGATGCTGATGCAATCCGGAAATGCGCGTCGTACTTGCGCCGCACCCTGCCAATCAATTTCCAGAAGTATGTCGCGCCCGCTCAAAATTTCAGCTTCAATCCAGGATTGTGAAGTGCCATAGAGATTGCCATATACCTCGGCGCTTTCTAAAAAATCACCATGCTTTGCCATATTCAAGAATGTTTCACGGCTCACAAAATGATAGTCTTCCCCCTCGATTTCGCTTGGGCGAGGCGCTCGCGTTGTGTAGGAAACAGAAATGTCAACCTGCTGATTGCTGGCCAGCAGTGCGCGAACCAGGCTGGTTTTTCCTGCACCCGATGGTGCACTGACGACAAAGAGATTTCCTGGCATATTTATGTAACGAGTATCTTTAAAAATTGAGCAGCAATTTCAACACAAAACTGCACTGCAAACCGCAGTGTAATTTTATCATCAACTGGCGGGGGCTTCTGAAAATTCAGTGTCTGTCCAAATTCAAGTTATGCCAGAATTCAAGTTATGCCAGAAAATTCGCTGCGCCGAAAATGTCTCATATACAGATTCTCTGCCCTATCAGCATTTTTTAGGCATATTTTCTATGCACAAAATTAATAACTTGACACCTAGGTTTACTTACGCCGCTTAAAATCCCATCAATACTCTCAGGCAGGCGATGGAGCAAGGACTCTCTGTGAAAATCTCACGTTAAAAGGATAAGCGCGTAATGTTTTTTGAACCTTCTTTGCCTTCAATTGTATAGTTAAACGTGGCATTCGAGTAATTGTGGAATATAAACGTTCCCGTTCCCACCGGGGTTATTTCAAGTTGGCCAGGATTGTACGTTGCGCCCAGGTTGGTTCCCGAGGTTTTATAAATTGGGCCAGTATAAAGAGTAGAGCTTAGCCATTGTCCCGGCTGGAGCGTATACCATGTAGGCTGGCCCGTTTGGCCATACACAAACCACGCAGCGAATATTCGGTCACTGGGGTGTTGCATGATGCTGAAGCCCATGCCGGATTCTTGTGGGTTCCACCAGTGGTCAGTATAGTCAACGAGAGGAATCGGCCCGACTTTGGACGCGTAACTATCGGTGACAGTAAATTGTGCTGATCCCACCTGCGTGGATTCAAAGGTGATGCTAGCATTTGGCAAGCTTGTGCGAAAAATATCGACACTGAACAGCCCTGATGGAAACTGTCCCAGCTTGATGTCAATATCTATGAATGAAGTGGGAGGGGGAACACCGAAGTCAGCACAGGAAATTGGCGCTCTCAGATCAATTCTAATAGCTGTGCCTACTTGTTGAACTTGAGTGACGACAACTTCATGTCCACATGTATAGTAACCGTGTATTCTGGCTACAACTGACTCAAGGCTCATAGGACTGGCTGGATGTATTGTTATATTCTCTGCTTGAGCTGTTGTCATTACACCGAAAGTCATTCCGATCAAGAGCACTCTCTTAGCAAATGAGAAACTGCTTAACCGGATATCGCCTATGCCGTTATCCACGTTTTTACACAAGCGCCTTAAGTTCCGTGCCAAAAAATAAAACGGTATACGAATCAGTTTTGCGTGTCTGATTTTCATCATAAGTGACTTTCTATTTCCAGGATTAATATGTGGTTGGACGGCTGTCATTATTTAGATAGCCATAGCCAAGAGTGGTTAGATTTTGAGTCTACTCTTGATCCGCCATTATGGTTTGCTGTAGTTACGGAAAAATAGCATAGTCGTCTCGGGCTGATTGCGCACGATATTAAAAAAGTGTGGGCGCTAGCGCGACACCTGATTCAGGGCATTGTCTTTAGGCTTTATTATTAAGTGGAGATATACCGCCATTTAGCCTGAATTTCATATTCGAACAGGTTCTAGGTTGCTGTTCGTCCCGAGACAAGGTAATATTTCCGCCCTTTCGCCTTGTGTTTTTTTGGGCATAGATTGTGTAGATAGCGCAGTGGCGATGTGTGTCGCCGCTTTTTTTGGGGTTAGTGATATTTAATGAGGAACAACGTGTGAGTCATTCTTCGTTGCCGGTCCAGCAGGGTTTGTATGATCCGCGCCATGAGCACGATGCGTGCGGGGTGGGCTTTGTGGCGCATATCAAGGGTAAGCAAAGCCATGACATGATATGCCAAGGTCTGCAGATATTGAAAAATCTTACTCATCGCGGTGCGGTGGGCGCTGACCCCTTGGAGGGCGATGGTGCAGGTATTCTTATCCAGATTCCAGATGCATTTTTACGTAATGCATGCGCTGCACAGGGTGTTTCCCTGCCGACAATAGGCAGTTATGGGGTTGGGATGTTGTTCCTGCCACGCGATGCGACAGCGCGAGCCGCCTGTGAGCAGGTGATTACCGACAAGATTGCTGAAGAAGGACAAGTATTGCTGGGCTGGCGTGATGTGCCGGTAGACAATAGCAGCTTGGGCGAGAGCGTTAAGGCGGTGGAGCCGGTGGTGCGCCAAGTATTTATTGGATGTGGTACGAATTGTGCGGATGCCGATAGCTTCGAACGTAAGTTGTTTGTCATTCGCAAGACCGCAGAACACGCCGTGCGGGGCCTGCCCAATGAACTAGGGCGGAATTTCTATATACCGTCGTTTTCTGCGCGCACTATCGTATACAAAGGCATGTTGTTGGCCAATCAGGTTGGCAAATATTATCTCGATCTGCAAGATGAGAATATGGTCAGTGCATTGGCGCTGGTACATCAACGTTTTTCCACCAATACTTTTCCTTCTTGGGATTTGGCGCATCCATTCCACATGATTGCGCACAACGGCGAGATCAATACCTTGCGCGGAAATGTAAACTGGATGACAGCGCGTCACGCAGCAATGTCATCCAGTTTGTTGGGCGCAGATTTGGAAAAGCTGTGGCCATTAATAGTGGAAGGTCAATCCGACTCTGCCTGTTTTGATAATGCACTGGAACTACTGGTGGCAGGCGGTTATTCGCTGCCACACGCAATGATGCTGCTAATTCCAGAAGCCTGGGCAGGCAACCCGTTAATGGATGAAGAGCGCCGCGCTTTTTATGAATACCATGCTGCATTGATGGAGCCGTGGGATGGCCCCGCTGCCGTGGCTTTCACGGATGGCCGTATGATCGGCGCGACGCTGGATCGCAACGGCCTGCGTCCGGCACGGTATCTGATTACAGATGATGACTTGGTGCTGATGGCATCAGAAATGGGTGTGCTGGACATTCCGCAAAGCAAGATTGTGAAAAAATGGCGACTACAACCAGGCAAGATGTTCCTTATCGATTTGCAAGCCGGCCGCATCATAGACGACACTGAATTGAAACAGCAGCTTGCTACCGCAAAACCGTACCGTGAATGGATTGAAAAATCACGTTATTTCCTTGGCGAACTGCCAATTGCGGACGTCAATAAAACACCCAAGGAAAGCTTGTCTGATACCAACCTGCTGGATACTCAGCAGGCATTTGGCTATTCACAGGAAGATATCAAGTTCATTCTCGCACCCATGGCTACCGCTGGGGAAGAGGCGACCGGCTCGATGGGCAATGATGCTACCTTGCCTGTGCTGTCGGATAAAAACAAGACGCTGTACAGTTATTTCAAGCAGCTTTTCGCTCAGGTGACTAACCCGCCTATCGATCCGATCCGCGAAGAGATCGTAATGTCGCTTACCTCGTTTATTGGGCCGAAGCCCAATCTGCTCGGTATCGACGAGACCGATCCACCGCTGCGTCTCGAGGTGCATCAGCCTGTGCTGTCCAATGAAGATTTAGCCAAATTGCGCGACATCAGCACATTAACTCAAGGACGGTACAAGGCGCTGGTGCTGGATATCACTTATCCAGCGACACAGGGCGCGGTGGGTTGCGAGGGCGCCATCAAGTCGCTGAGTGCCGCAGCAGACCAGGCGGTGGCGGATGGTTGCAACGTCCTGATTTTGTCCGACCGTGCGGTTTCAAGTGCACGCGTGGCGATTCCTGCCTTACTGGCTTGTGCGGGGGTGCACCATCATTTAGTACGCGAAGGGCTGCGCACCAGCACCGGACTGGTGGTGGATTCCGGTTCTGTCCGTGAAACCCATCACTTCGCGCTCCTTGCTGGTTATGGTGCCGAAGCGATATGCCCGTGGCTGGCGTACGAGACGATTGCTGCCATGAGCGATTATTTACCTGAGGGCTTATCGAGCAAGGATGCGAATAAGCGTTTCATTAAGGCAGTGAACAAAGGTCTGCTCAAGGTAATGTCCAAAATGGGCATCTCAACTTATCAGTCTTATTGCGGCGGGCAGATTTTCGAGGCAATCGGTCTGAACGCTGATTTTGTGTCACAGTATTTCACCGGCACGGCGACCCAGATCGAAGGCATTGGCTTGCATGAGGTGGCAGAGGAAGCGGTGCGTATTCATCAAGCCGCTTTTGGCAATGATCCGGTGTTGTCCAATGCGCTGGAAGCGGGGGGTGAATATGCCTATCGTGTGCGTGGCGAAGAGCATATGTGGACGCCGGATGTCATCGCCAAGCTGCAACATGCCACGCGCTCCAACAATGGGCAGACGTACAAAGAATATGCGAAGTTAATTAACGACCAGACTCAGCACATGAAGACGTTGCGCGGCTTGTTCGAAATCAAGCCAACCGGCACACCAGTGCCGCTGGCAGAGGTAGAATCGGCGAAAGAAATCGTTAAGCGTTTTGCTACTGGAGCAATGTCGCTTGGGTCTATTTCTACAGAGGCGCACACCACTTTGGCCATCGCAATGAACCGCATCGGGGGAAAATCCAACACGGGCGAGGGTGGCGAAGATCCGATGCGGTTCAAGTCAATTAAAGGCGGCGAGAAACTATCTGAAATTATAGGCAAGGGACGTATTGAAGCCGATCTGACTTTGTTGCCGGGCGATTCATTGCGCTCCAAAATAAAACAAGTGGCTTCCGGTCGCTTTGGTGTGACTGCGGAATATTTGTCCAGCGCCGATCAAATTCAAATCAAGATGGCGCAGGGCGCAAAGCCCGGTGAAGGCGGTCAATTGCCCGGCCACAAGGTGTCGGAGTACATTGCCAAGCTACGTTTCGCCATACCTGGTGTGGGATTGATTTCACCGCCACCGCACCACGATATTTATTCCATTGAAGACTTGGCACAGCTTATTCATGATCTGAAGAACGCTAATCCACGTGCCTCCATTTCGGTCAAGCTGGTATCTGAAGTGGGCGTTGGTACGGTGGCGGCCGGTGTGGCCAAGGCCAAAGCGGATCATGTAACTGTTTCTGGCCATGATGGTGGCACGGGTGCATCGCCATTGTCTTCCATCAAGCACGCCGGCACCCCATGGGAACTTGGGCTGGCAGAAGCTCAGCAAACGCTTGTGTTGAACCGGTTGCGTGGTCGTATTGTTTTGCAGGTGGACGGGCAGTTGAAGACTGGCCGCGATGTATTAATTGGTGCGTTACTCGGTGCGGATGAATTTGGTTTTGCCACAGCGCCACTCGTAGCGGAGGGCTGCATCATGATGCGCAAGTGCCATCTAAATACTTGCCCAGTAGGTGTGGCTACGCAAGATCCTGAGCTACGCAAGAAATTCACTGGTCAGCCTGAGCACGTGGTGAATTATTTCTTCTTTGTTGCCGAAGAAGTACGCGAATATATGGCGCAGATCGGTATCCGCAAGTTTGATGATCTGATCGGTCGTAGCGAATTACTTGATGCAAGGCATGTTATTGCACATTGGAAAGCCAAGGGTTTGGACTTCTCCAAAATTTTCTATCAACCTGATGTACCTGTTAGCGTGGCGCGCTGCCATGCCGAGGAGCAGGATCATGGGTTGACTCAGGCCTTGGATCATCAGCTCATTGCCGAAGCCATACCTGCGTTGGAAAACAAGTTGCCGGTAATAATTGAAAGTCGTATTCGCAATGTTAACCGTACCGTCGGTGCCATGCTGTCGCATGAAGTGGCAAAGCGCTATGGCCAAGCGGGATTGCCGAACGACACTATTACGGTGAACTTGCAAGGCACGGCAGGACAAAGTTTCGGTGCTTTTCTTGCGCATGGCATTACCCTCAAGTTATCTGGTGAGGGCAATGACTATGTCGGTAAGGGCTTGTGCGGCGGGCGCATCGTGGTGCTACCGCCCAAAGAATGCAACATAGTGGCCGAGGAAAATATCATCGTTGGCAATACCGTGCTGTACGGTGCGACCAGTGGTGAATGCTATTTCCGAGGGGTGGCTGGCGAGCGTTTTGCGGTGCGTAATTCCGGCGCTATTGCGGTAGTGGAAGGCTTGGGCGACCATGGTTGCGAATACATGACCGGCGGTATAGTGGTTGTGCTCGGTCAGACCGGGCGCAATTTTGCTGCAGGTATGTCCGGCGGCGTTGCTTATGTCTTGGATGAGGATGGCGGCTTTGAACATCGTTGCAATCTGACGATGGTGCAACTGGAACCGGTATTAGATGAGGCTGTTGCGAGCGAATTAGGTGAAGTAGAGACACATGGCCGAGTGCATTTTAACCACCTTGGCAAGGCCGATGAACAAGTTTTGCACGGCATGGTGAGTGCGCACCTGTCCTACACCAACAGCGTCCGCGCTCAGGATATTCTAAATAATTGGACGCGCTACCTGCGGAAATTTATCAAGGTCATGCCGACTGAATATCGTCGCGCTTTACAGGAAGTAGCGGCGGAACAAGCCAAGCAATTGGAGGTTGTATAAATGGGTAAGATTACCGGATTCATGGAATTCCGCCGCTTAAGTGAGCAGAGCTTGCCGGTCGCGGAACGCCTGCAAAACTATCAGGAATTCATCCCCCGTCTGACCGACCAGAAGGCTTCCGTGCAGGGTTCGCGCTGTATGGACTGTGGCATTCCATTTTGTACCACAGGTTGCCCGGTTAATAACATCATCCCCGACTGGAATGATTTGGTTTATCGCGGCAACTGGAAGCAGGCGCTGGACGTGCTGCACTCTACCAACAACTTTCCAGAATTCACTGGGCGTATTTGCCCTGCACCGTGTGAGACGGCCTGTACATTGACTATTAATGACGATGCGGTAGGTATCAAATCAATCGAGCATGCCATCATAGACAAAGGCTGGGAAGAAGGCTGGGTGATACCGAAACCAGCACAGACCAAGTCCGGCAAGAAGATTGCTGTTGTTGGCTCTGGCCCGGCTGGATTGGCTTGTGCGCAACAATTAGCACGCGTCGGGCATGACGTGGTGGTATTCGAGAAAAATGATCGAATTGGTGGTCTTTTGCGCTATGGCATTCCCGATTTTAAACTCGAAAAGATGCACATCGACCGTCGCATTGAACAGATGCGCGCTGAAGGAGTGGAATTCCGTGTCAAGCAGCATATCGGTGTAAATGTGCCGGCACAAAAAATAAAAGATGAGTTCGACGCAGTGATATTAACGGGTGGAGCTGAGCAACCACGCGACTTGCCAGTATCTGGGCGCGAATTGCAGGGCGTGCATTTCGCAATGGAATTTCTGCCGCAACAGAACAAAGTAGTGGCGGGAGACGCGGTACCCGATCAGATTAAAGCGACTGGCAAACATGTGGTGGTGATCGGTGGTGGCGACACGGGTTCTGACTGTGTAGGCACATCCAACCGCCATGGCGCGGCTTCGGTTACGCAGTTTGAGGTCATGCCTCGCCCGCCCGAACAGGAGAATAAGCCACTGATCTGGCCATACTGGCCAATGAAGCTACGCACTTCCAGCTCTCATGATGAAGGCTGTCAGCGTGATTGGGCGGTGGCAACCAAAGAGTTAACCGGCAAAAATGGCAAGGTCGAAAAATTACATGCCGTGCGCGTCGAATGGAAAGACGGAAAAATGCAAGAAGTGCCAGGCAGCGAAATTGAGATGCAGGCCGATCTCGTGCTTTTGGCTATGGGTTTCGTTAGCCCGACGCAGCAAATCCTGGAAGCGTTTGGCGTTGAGAAGGATGGCCGCGGCAATGCCAAGGCTGTCACTGATGGAGTGGGCTATTATCAGACTTCGGTGGACAAGGTGTTTGCTGCTGGTGATATGCGGCGCGGCCAGTCGCTTGTGGTGTGGGCAATACGCGAAGGCCGCCAAGCTGCGCGTGCAGTGGATGAGTATTTGATGGGCAGTTCCAGTTTGCCGCTCTAAATTGAGGAGCTCATGTCAGGCGCTGAATGACGGGTTGCAATCAGCAAGCTGCGTTGATCTCAAATAATAGCAGCCACACTCTGGGGTACTTGCAGGGTTATTTATCGGTCTATGGACATATGGATTACCTACACTGCACTCGCGCCTGCTACCCAATAACTTATCCCCATCTGGGGCGATGATGCAGCAACAAAATAACGCTGGCATCCCTTCACTTCGAGATATCGATGTTTGAAGACGATATCTTCTTCCTGGTTTTATGTTTATCTGTTGCACCAATGATGCAGACCCATTACATGATCTTGTTACCAGACTAATTTCTCTGGCAAGGTGAGATGAGAGATCAGAGGTAAAGCTGTTTAAATTTAGTCAACGTAAATTAAAAGAGAGCAACATGAATTTCAAGTTAAAAAATGACACCTTCCTGCGTGCCTTGCTGCGTCAGCCGACTGACTATACCCCCGTGTGGATGATGCGCCAGGCTGGACGATATCTGCCGGAATATTGTGCTACGCGCAAACGTGCGGGCAGTTTTCTGGAGTTATGCAAAAGTCCGGACATGGCTACGGAAGTAACATTGCAACCACTGGATCGATTCCCTCTGGATGCTGCGATTCTGTTTTCCGACATTCTCACCATACCGGATGCGATGGGTCTTGGATTGTATTTCTCCGAAGGAGAGGGGCCCAAGTTTGAGCGCCCCTTGCGCGATGAGGCTGCCATCAAAGCGCTAAGGGTGCCTGACATCAGTAAAGATCTGCGTTATGTCACCGATGCTGTGTCGCAAATTCGCAAAGCGCTGAATGGTAGCGTGCCTTTAATTGGTTTTTCTGGTAGCCCTTGGACATTATCTTGTTACATGGTGGAGGGCGGTGGTAGCGACGATTATGCACGTGTTAAAACGTTGATGTACAAAGAACCCAAGCTGATGCACCACATTTTGAATGTTACTGCGCAAGCAGTAACACAGTATCTTAATGCCCAAATTGAAGCGGGTGCACAGACCGTGATGATTTTTGATTCATGGGGTGGCGTGTTATCGCATGCTGCTTACTACGAATTTTCACTGCCATACTTACAGCAAATCGTGCAAGGGCTGAAACGTGAGCATGACGGCGTGAAGATTCCAGTGGTTGCATTTACCAAGGGTGGTGGTTTGTGGTTGGATAGCATCGCCGATATTGGCTGCGATGCGGTGGGTTTGGATTGGACCATGGACATCGGTGTAGCGCGACAAAAAGTGGGCCATAAGGTTGCGCTGCAAGGTAACTTGGATCCAGCCGTGCTGTTTGCCACGCCGGAAGTGATCCGTGCCGAGACGGAACGCGTGCTGGCTAGTTATGGCTATGGCGGCGGTCATGTATTTAATCTGGGGCATGGCATTTCTCAATTTACCAATCCAGACCATGCTGCGGCGATGGTGCAGGCAGTGCATGAATTAAGCCGCAAATACCACTAAAAATGTCAGACCTTACGTCTGGTTATACACAAGTCGCGCATCTGTCCATCATGAAAAAAAGTTTTACCATAATATTAGAGTGAAAATTTAAGCAATTGTTTTTATTAAAAATAAATTTTGCTTACATAATGAGCGGCTGGGCAAAACTGTATATAACATTAGTAGTTAGACTAGTTATATCGGAATTATCCACATTGTTATCCACAGTTTATGTGGACAATAAAAAAACTTCAATTAAGTCAGTCAGCTTAGCTCAGTATTGTAGAAGTTGCTGGAGCCAACGTTATTAAATGACAATTGTTCGCGTCGCGCTAGATGTGCCATTGTCAACACTATTTGATTATTCGTTAGACAGTAGCATTGCGATCGTCCCGGGAACCCGCGTATTGGTTTCATTTGGACGAAAAAAAATGGTAGGCGTTGTGATGGAATGTGCAATGGATTCTGCCCTTTCAGCGGAACGGATCAAGCCCGTTTTACAGGTGCTTAGTGATGTTCCACCGCTATCAGATGAGCTGCTTGTTTTGCTGCGCTTCTGCAGCGACTATTATCACTACCCCCTTGGCGTTACGGTGTTGTCCGCCTTGCCAGTACGTTTACGTACCAGCCGGCTTGTCACACTCAAGGAAGCGATGCAATACAGACTAAGCGTTAGCGGCCATGCACTCGACTTGAGCTTACTGTCTAAGCGCAAGGTAGTGCAGCACCGAATACTCGCAGCCTTGAAGTTGAATTCATTAAGTGCCACGCAAGTGCGCGCGTTATCACCAAGCGGAGCCTCTGCGCTTAAAGCATTGTCTCATGCGGGATGGGTGGAAGCGTTTTCAGTATCTGCCGTTTCCAGCTCATTTACATTCAACAATACTCATACGTTGACCTTGGAGCAGCAGCATGCTGTGGACGCAATTACTAAAGCATCATGCTTTGGCTGCTCCCTGCTGCACGGTATCACCGGTAGCGGCAAGACCGAGATTTATGTGCATCTGATGAACCGGATATTGCAGCAGGGAGGACAGGTTTTAATGCTGGTGCCGGAAATCAATCTTACGCCCCAGCTTGAAAATTATTTTCGCAGCCGCTTGCCGGATGTTGAGCTGGTAAGTCTGCACAGTGGCTTAAGTGACGGTGAACGTATGCAGAACTGGCTGCGTGCGCAGTCCGGCCGAGCGCGCATCATACTGGGTACGCGTCTGGCAGTGTTCACGCCTCTACCACAACTATCACTGTTGATTGTGGATGAAGAGCATGATACTTCGTTCAAGCAGCAGGATGGCTTACGATACTCAGCACGAGATGTGGCAATTTTTCGTGCTAGCCAACGTGGCGTACCAATTGTATTAGGATCTGCAACCCCCTCACTTGAAAGCTATTACAACGCACAGAGCGGACGCTACCAAATGTTGCGCCTGACACAGCGTGCGGCGGCGCAGGCACAGTTGCCTACGATAACCTGTATTAACACCAGCAATATAATTATACAGCACGGTCTCAGTGAGCCGCTTCTTAAGGCCTTGGCCGAACGGCTACAGCGCGGTGAGCAAAGCTTGATATTCATTAATCGGCGCGGTTATTCACCCGTGTTGATGTGTGGTGCTTGCGGCTGGCTGTCCGGCTGTTCAAATTGCGCGGGCAAGTTGGTGCTACATCTTAAAGATCGCCGCCTGCGCTGCCATCATTGTGGCCATCAGGAGCGCGTTCCGCATGCCTGTCCATCGTGCGGCAACGCCGACCTGCAACCGATTGGTATCGGTACGCAACGGGTAGAGGCTGCGTTGCAGGAACATTTCCCCATGGCGCGCATTCTGCGCGTGGACCGTGACAGCACGCGCAATAAAGGAACATGGCAAGCCATGCGTCAACAGATACAGGAAGACGCGGTGGACATTCTGGTTGGCACGCAAATGCTGGCGAAGGGACATGACTTTCCTAACCTGACGCTGGTGGGTGTGCTTAACCCGGACGGTGCGTTATACAGTAGTGATTTTCGAGCATCGGAAAAATTGTTTGCCCAGCTTGTCCAAGTAGCAGGGCGCGCTGGCCGTGCCGACAAGCCTGGCGAAGTGCTGATCCAGACCGCATTTCCTGATCATCCATTGTTTCGAGCGTTGCGAGAACATGATTTCGATACGTGGGCAAAAACTTTGCTCGCGGAACGTCAATCTGCCGGTTTTCCGCCATTCATGTATCAGGTGTTGCTGCGTGCTGAAGCTAAGCATGAGGGCCACATGTATACTTTCCTGCAACAAGCGCGCGACGCTGCAATTGAACTCATGATGCCAGTTGACATTTACGGTGTGGTTCCTGCTGCCATGCCGCGTCGCGCTAACCATTTTTTAGCGCATTTGCTAGTGCAGAGCGAAGCGCGAAAACCCTTGCAGCAATTTCTGCGCGAATGGCGTCCCTTGCTCGATGCGTTACCCGCACAAAAACTGCGCTGGTCGCTGGACATTGACCCGATGGATTTTTAGATCATTTGTGAGATAAGGCATTTTAAGGAATATTTTATATGCTACCAACTTTGATAAGTTCACTTAGAAACATAGTTGGCGCCGACCACGTACTGAGCGGCGAAACCGCGACGCCCTATTGTACCGACTGGCGCGGGCGCTACAGCGGCAAAGCGCTGGCTGTGGTACTGCCTGGCGGTACGCAACAAGTTTCTGCGGTGGTCGCGTTATGTGCCGAGCACCGCGTCGCCATTGTCCCTCAGGGCGGCAACACCAGTTTATGCGGGGGCTCCGTACCGTTGCCGCAAGGGCAACAGCTCGTGCTTAACCTGTCGCGCATGAACAAAATTCATGCTCCGGATACCATCAACTATACCTTAACAGTGGAAGCAGGCTGCACCTTGGCCACGGCGCGAGAGGCAGCAGAGCGGGTCAACCGCCTGTTTCCACTCGGTCTCTCCGCCATCGCGGCAAAATGCGAAATTGGCGGCAATATTTCCACTAATGCCGGCGGCGTCGGCGTGTTGCGCTATGGCAATATGCGCGATCTCGTACTTGGATTGGAAGTGGTTTTGCCAGATGGTCGTATCTGGGATGGATTACGCAGCTTGCGCAAGGACAACACCGGTTATGATTTGAAGCACTTATTTATTGGCGCAGAAGGCACGCTGGGCATCATCACTGCCGCCGTGCTGAAGCTGTTTCCACGTCCTCAATCGGTGGTATCTGCCTGTGTAGCAGTGCGCGATCCGGCGGTGGCGGTACAATTGCTTGCCCATTTGCGTGCTAATTGCGGCGACAAAATAAGCGCCTTCGAAATCATTTCGAGCTCCTGTCTGGATCTCGTTTTAAAGCATATCCCCGATACAACTGAGCCATTTGTTACGCGCTATGAGTGGATCGTGCTGATCGAACTGTCGGATGTGCTGCAAGCGCCCCTGGATGCACCTTTACGCAATGCACTGCAAACGTTCAGTGAAGGCATCCTCGAGTTCGCCGTAGATTCAAAAAATAGCGCCGGAAGCTGGTGGAATTTGCGAAAAAACATCAGCGAAGCGCAGAAACGTGAGGGTATTAGCATCAAACATGATGTCGCCGTGCCAATCAGCCACGTGGCAGAGTTCATCGCCCAAACGAATGCCGCCCTGCATGCTGCATACAATGGTCTGCGCATTATTGCCTTCGGCCATATTGGCGATGGCAACATCCACTATAACCTCTCAATGTTGGATTCCGCGCAAAATGCAGCCTTCATCGCGAAAAGCCAAGAGGTCAACAGCATCGTGTATGACATCGTGCATGGACTAAACGGCAGTATCAGCGCCGAGCATGGGCTGGGGCAACTCAAACGTAACGAGATGAATCAATACAAAAGTGCGCTGGAATTAGAGTTGATGCGCAGCATCAAGCACACTCTTGACCCGAATAATTTAATGAATCCGGGGAAGGTAATATAGTGAAGGTTTTTTGAAATGTGCTGTGAGTAATCGCGGTTATATACGCATTGAGAATCAGAATGTTGTGGGTTGAATGTTTCGACTGTACACCATTATTTTCGGATCTATATGATTCGTAGCGGGTAATTTTTCGTTAAGTGCAGTTATTCCGTTGCCAATTTTTTTCCTTACAAGACAGTGATTTCGCGCCAAATGGCCGTTTACACAAAAATTCATCCGCAGATTTTACCAATATCTTAATAATAAGTTACGGTAGTGGTAATCACTTCATTTGGCAGATTCAAGACCAAAAAGACCTTTAAGCCCAAGACAGGGTTTCTCAATGAAATGCCATGAGGCAATTGCAAATAACGCCACAATGGGGAACGAGAACAGGAACAGGGAAACTGGGGAAATGCCGGGGGCCAACGTGACAATGGTTTGTTGAATTGGAAAGGCGTAAATGTAAACACCATAAGAATAATCATTGATTCGTGTTTTTTTCCCTAATAGATGGAATGATGACGTAGCTACGAATAGCAAAAAATATCCATACGACAAATCAGTAGTGTCCGGAGATTCGATGGATGACGCATGATAACTCTTTGAACAACCAT
>NZ_CAKMLL010000007.1 GCF_927797785.1 Candidatus Nitrotoga sp. BS
CCAGCGGACATTTCTATTTGGGAGAAACCGGACATTACTACTTGGGGCTAACACATATTACAGCCAGCTCTTGACAATTATTTAATTTTGAAAGATTTTTCGTTAATTATTTCCATAAAAACGTCCAATCTGGATGATTTATAAATACTTTAGTTAAGTTTCGAATCAAATTTCACAGCCAGCCACAGCTATGATATAGCTCATATTATAACGTTCCAATAACTATTCGGAATATACATAATTGACAGGAATGTATCATTCCAAACATAATCCTTTCGACAACCTACTCCCCCTTCTGAATCCATCATGTTGCATAACCAGTCATCCTTGCTCCTCGCCGCCCTGTCATTTGTCTTCCTTACTGCTTGCAGCGAATCGGAAAAACCTATGGTCAACGGTATAGACGACCTAGTGGTGAAAATCGGTGCCGTTGCCCCACTCACCGGACCGCAAGCGCATATCGGCAAGGACAATGAGAACGGTACGCGCATGGCGATAGAGGATGCCAACAACCGAGGGGTCGTCATTGGCGGACGCAAGGCACGTTTTGAACTGATCAGCGAGGATGACCAAGCGGATCCGAAAACGGCTACGATAGTTGCACAAAAGCTGGTAGATGCAAAAGTGAATGGTGTGATCGGCCATCTCAATTCCGGCACCTCTATCCCGGCTTCCAGGATCTACAGTGATAACGGCATCCCACAGATTTCTCCTTCCGCAACAGCGGTGAGTTACACCGCCCAAGGTCTTAAGACTGCCTTCCGAGTGATGTCCAATGATGGGCAGCAAGGCAAGACATTGGGCGAATTCGCAGTGAACACCCTGCATGCGAAGAAAATCGCGGTTATAGATGATCGCTCTGCCTATGGCCAAGGACTGACTGATGAATTCATCAAATCTGTGCAAGCCAACGGTGCGCAGATCGTAACGCGTGAATACACCACTGACAAAGCGGTAGACTTCACTGCAGTGCTGACCTCCATCAAGAGCAAGCAGCCCGATTTACTTTTTTTTGGCGGCATGGATCCGCAAGGCGTACCGATGGCCAAACAGCTTAAAGCACTTGGTTTAAATGTTAAGTTTATGATGGGCGATGGTGGTTACACGCCAAAATTACTTGATCTGGCTGGCGATGCCGCCGATGGAATTTATGCTTCATTGCCTAGTCTACCGCTGCAACAGATGCCCGGCGGCAAAGACTTCTCCCAACGCTATGAAGCGAAATATAAACAACCCATTCAATTGTATGCACCATATTGTTATGATGCGGTGAATGTGATGATCGCCGCGATGCAAAAAGCTGCCTCAGCCGATCCAAGGAAATACCTGCCAGAACTCGCCAAGATTACTTATAATGGCGTAACCGCGAACATATCCTTCGACGAAAAAGGCGACATTAAAGGCGGCGCAGTGACTCTATACCAAGTGCAGCAAGGCAAGTGGCAGCCGCTGCAAACCATAGGCGGGAACTCCGCTATATCCGCGCATTGATAATAATAGAATTGAAAAATCAAGCGACACCTTGCGTGTCGTTTTTTGTTTGTGAGTAACCTTTGGACACATTACTACAACAAATCGTCAACGGCATTGTGCAAGGCAGCGTGTATGCCATGGTTGCTTTGGGTTACACCATGGTGTACGGCATTCTCGGTCTGATTAATTTCGCGCATGGCGAAGTGGTGATGGTAGGGGCAATGGTGGCGCTGTCAACAATCTTATTGCTTATCGGATCTAGCTTGCCACCGCTGCTCATATTACTGATCAGCCTGATTACTTCGATTGTGGTATGTATGGCGCTAGGTTACAGCATCGAGCGCATCGCCTACCGTCCATTGCGCAAGGCCCCGCGCTTAGCCCCGTTAATTACTGCGATCGGCGTGTCCATTGTGCTGCAAAATCTAGCGATGATATTCTGGGGACGCGAATACCATGCTTTCCCGCCTTTACTGCCCAACAGCTCGCATATGTTGGCTGGCGCAATCATTACGGAAGTGCAGATTCTTATTGTATTAGTAGCGTTGGGAATGATGGGTGGCCTGCTACTGTTGATGCATCGCACTCGCTTGGGTCGGGCAATGCGTGCTGTAGCAGAGAATCCTTCCGCTGCCGTTTTGATGGGGGTGAATGTAAATGGTGTGATTTCTATCACTTTCATGCTGGGTTCCGCGCTGGCCGCAGTGGCAGGTATTATGGTCAGTGCGAACTACGGCATCGTGCACTATTCCATGGGTTCCGTTCTTGGACTCAAAGCGTTCACTGCCGCTGTATTAGGCGGCATCGGCAATATGCGCGGTGCCATGGTGGGCGGACTGCTGCTGGGATTAATTGAAAGTTTAGGGGCAGGCTATATTGGTGATCTCAGTGGTGGCTTTCTCGGCAGCCATTATCAAGATGTATTTGCCTTCTTTGTACTGATTTCCGTACTGATTTTCCGCCCGTCCGGATTGTTAGGAGAACGTGTTGCGGAACGTGCTTAAACATCTGACATCCAAGAGCAGGCGCAGCGCGTGGTTAGCATTTGTCGTACTCGCTATAGCGCTGCTAGCGTTACCTTTTTTTACCGATGCACTGCTCGGGCACGGTTGGGTACGCATCATGGATTTCGCATTGCTGTACATCATGCTGGCGCTGGGGTTGAATATCGTAGTCGGTTATGCTGGCCTACTCGATCTCGGTTACATCGCCTTCTTTGCGGTGGGTGCATACTGCTACGCCTTGCTCGGATCGCCTCAATTAGGCTTGCATTTGCCATTTTGGATAGTCCTACCGCTGGGCGCACTGCTGGCCTGCTTATTCGGCGTACTGCTAGGAGCGCCCACTTTGCGCCTGCGAGGCGATTACCTTGCCATCGTCACTTTGGGATTTGGCGAAATAATTCGCATCTTCCTCAATAACCTGAACGCGCCGATTAATATTACCAACGGCCCGCAAGGTATCAGCATGATAGACCCTATCCGTATCGGCGAATTCTCATTCAGCAGCACGCACGAATTGTTCGGCGTCACTTTTCCCTCCGTGCACTTACATTACTACCTGTTTCTTTTCTTCACACTGCTAGTGATTTTTATTTCGCTACGCTTGGAAGATTCACGCATCGGCCGCGCCTGGATGGCAATTCGCGAAGACGAGGTGGCAGCTGAGGCGATGGGCATTAATACACGCAATATTAAACTTTTAGCATTTGCCATGGGGGCAACTTTCGGCGGTTTGGCGGGTGGTTTGTTTGCTGGTTTCCAGGGTTTTGTCAGCCCGGAAAGTTTTAGTCTAACTGAATCCATCACCGTGTTATGCATGGTAGTAATCGGTGGCATGGGTAACGTCAGTGGCGTGCTGTTAGGAGGCATACTGCTGATAGCATTGCCCGAAGCTTTGCGCCATGGCTCAGGGCCGGCACAACAAATACTGTTCGGCAAGACAATTTTCGACCCAGAAAGCTTGCGTATGTTGTTATTCGGACTCGCGCTGGTCACGGTCATGTTATGGCGACCTGTTGGATTGTGGCCCTCTAACCAACGCCGACGCGAACTGGCTGTCGAAAACAATGCAACTCAGTTGTAACAGGGTACCTGTGCATGACAACACCCATTAAATTTGATAAAAATTTACTAGAACTATCCGGTGTAACTAAACACTTCGGCGGCCTATCTGCGCTAAGCAATATTTCACTGCATATTCGGCATGATGAAATCTATGGCTTAATCGGCCCAAATGGTGCGGGCAAAACGACACTCTTCAACATTTTGACTGGTCTGTATCAAGCGGATAGTGGGCGTTTCACGTTTAACAACACTGAGTATAGCGGCCACTGCAAGCCGCATGTGTTAGCGCAGGCAGGAATTGCGCGCACCTTTCAGAACATCCGCTTGTTCGCTAATATGACTGCACTAGCAAACGTCATGGTCGGTCGTCACCTGCGTACCAGCAGCGGCATCTGGGGCGCACTCACTCGCAATGCAACAGCGCGCGCCGAAGAACATGCAATAGTGCAACGAGCACATGATTTACTGAAGTATGTTGGCATAGACCGCCCACACCATACTTTGGCCAAAAATTTATCCTACGGCGAGCAACGCAGGCTTGAGATAGCCCGTGCATTGGCAACCGACCCAAAATTGCTTGCGCTCGATGAACCAGCGGCAGGCATGAATGCCACTGAAACTAAAAATCTGAAAGAATTATTACTATCCATACGCGCCAGTGGCATTACAGTGCTGCTCATTGAACATGACGTAAAGTTTATTCTCGGCCTGTGCGACCGCGTGGCAGTTCTGAATTACGGCAAAAAAATCGCCGAAGCCGCACCGGAAAAAATTCGGTGTGATCCAGCGGTGATCACGGCTTATTTGGGAACAGAACCCATTATTCCCGCGCAGGCAGAAATCTAATCATACGAAAAAAGATGTTTCATATTGTAAGCATGTCGAAATCATGATCGCTTCTAAATCAATATCTCTGTTGCAGGTGCGCGACCTGAAAGTAGCTTACGGCGGCATCCAAGCATTAAAAGGGATCAATCTCGACGTAGCACCGGGCGAGCTGGTCGCACTCATCGGCAGCAATGGTGCCGGTAAGACTACAACACTCAAGGCGTTGGCTGGCCTGCTACAACCATCTGCAGGCAAAATACATTACCACGGCATCTCTTTACAACACCGCGCCGCACATAAACTTATACAAGAAGGATTAGTATTAGTACCTGAAGGACGTGGCGTATTCGCACGGCTAACTGTAGAAGAAAATTTACAGATGGGTGCATATTGCCGCAACGACAAGTCCGCCATTGAGCAGGATATGAAACGCATCTACAAGTTATTTCCACGCTTGGCCGAGCGCCGTATGCAACTGGCAGGAACGTTGTCCGGCGGGGAACAACAGATGATGGCACTGGGGCGCGCGTTGATGAGCGGTCCCAAATTATTGATGCTGGATGAACCCAGCATGGGGCTGGCACCGATGATGGTGGTCAAAATTTTTGAAACCATCCGCAATATCTCCGCACAGGGCGTTTCAATTCTGCTGGTTGAACAGAATGCCAAGCTTGCCCTCGAAGTAGCGCAACGCGGTTATGTATTAGAAAGCGGGTTGATTACATTATCCGACAGTGCAACCAATCTTCTGGGGAGCGCAGCGGTGCGCCGCGCCTATCTGGGAGGTTAGCCCATCTTTGAACAGGTTATCTACTGGTGAAGTAGGTTGTCAAAAATGGACACCAATGGATTCACTCTGCCAATTTTTTTCGTAGAATAGTCGTTCAAACATAGCAGAGAATAATATCCCCGCGAAGAACTAACGTGACAACTTCAAATATCAGGCGGTGGACTGTAATGCGAACCAGGGCTTATCTTGAATTCAGTAAATACAGCTTTGGAATATTCATCCGCTATAGCCACATCAAGCTTGCGCAAGGTCTGGTAAATTTCCCGCACTTTTTCCCGCTTGTCCTGGTAATAATACGCCACGCCCATATTAAACCAAGCACCGGCCTTCTCTGGCTCAATACGCACCGCTTCCTCATACGACAGAATCGCTAAACCGTATTTTTTTAGATTGCCATAACTAATGCCCAAGTTATACCAAGCATCAGCATATTCTGGTTTAAGACGCAGTACTTGCCGATATGCCTCAATTGCCTCCTCGAATTTGTTTTGATTGTCAAAAGAGATGCCTTGGGCAAACCAAGCGTTAACATAAAAGCTTTGTGCATTCATGTTTTCTTCGTTCGTGGTTTTATCGTTCGTGGTTTTATCGTTCATGGTTTCTCCTAGATAGTACTGCGATATGAGTTCGTTGTTTCCGGGCAAAAAGATCTAGCCAAGTTGCAAATTGTCACCCTTTATATTTCCATCAATCGCAATCAAAATTTGATTCCTATTCAATATATTATTTTTAATATGGAAAATAACTTTGTGTTAGCAATAAAGACATTTTGGCATGAGTAGCCAAAGTTAGATTTTTAGCATTTTATATTATTTTTTTGTAACTACTCACCCCTATAAATAATCAAGAAAACACTTGACAGGTTTTTAG
>NZ_CAKMLL010000008.1 GCF_927797785.1 Candidatus Nitrotoga sp. BS
TAACGCAAAACACAGCAAATTCGATTACAGAGATAGGGGATTTTTAGAGGTGCCCATAAGCCTTGGAGTTGAAGGACCCATTGCCGTATCGCTTTTACCCTGAGTGAAACCAGGTCAGGCAAGTTTTTATTCGGATCAAATATTTAAGACGCACGCTGCACATACTGTCAGATTTCTTAATGTGCTTCGGCTGCTGCCAGGTCAAATCGTACTTACTTAGCTATCGACAGTGGTTTTTAAAATTCAAAAGAAGCGGTGTATTCAATCATGGTCGAGTAAACTCCGAAATCTTTATAGGCTGCAAGTGCGGCTTTTAAATCGGCAATGATTTCTGGTTTTTTTTCCTCTAATTCTTCTGGTAGATTCATTATAACCAGCCGCCAGTTTGCCCAACCTCTGGTGCCCAGTAGTTTTCCATTGCTAATCCGAAGCCGGACAAATATCAATGTTCCTTTCCAGTAAAAGGTGAAGTCGTGTTGGTTTTTGAATTCTTCTTCGCCTGACACGATCCACCGAAGGTAGATGTCATTCTCGCGATCAATAGTCCAATCGGGCCGCACATTCGATTTGCCATAACACCGGTTAATTTCCTCTAATCCGTATTTCTTAATATCCTCCTCTGGAACGTATTCATTCACAAATGCCATGGTTTTGCTCTCCTGTTCGTGTTGTGGTGTAGGTTGAGTTGTTCGTGATACATAGTATGCTTTATGTGGCGGCCCTTCAATTTTTGAATCAGGGTGTTACGCATTGCCAGTACTACATCGCTCTAGCGCCCTAGCGTAATCATGCTCCTAATAATATCATTCAACAGTATGGGTATGTGTCGCTACATGGCCAATTGTAATATGTGATCGTGAGATTTCCGCAAAGCTTTCGAGGTATGCTGATTAATATCGGAGCCACTTAAACGACGAAGTAATAGAAGCACAGGTGCGTCGGCAATTCCTGCAATGACAGGATGGTGGGATGATGAGTAACAACAAGAAAAATCAACTTGAGTTAGCGCAATAAAACCATCAATTAGACAAAATTCTGCATCATCATTTCTGATGGCGATTTTGCTGGTAGTGATGCCCTTGTTAAACGCACCGTAGAAAAATTTGATTATTTCTCAGCCTTTCAGTAATGCCTGGTAGTCAATGCTGTCATAAGTGCCGTTATTTATGACGCACTACACTAGTAACCCCGCTATGTCACAACCGCTCTGTGGAAATGTCGCGAAAGAAGCGCTCGAACATGCTTAGCCAAAATGGCGAGGTCGGCGTGAAATGCATGACATAGCGAAGTTCATGTGCTCAGCTTATGTTCGCTCCTTAAGTAAGTCACGAATTTCCGTAAGGAGCACTTCTTCATTTGAAATTTTTGGCAGTTCTGCCGGTTTCTCTTCCGCTTTCTTCTTTAATGAATTTACACCTTTTATAGCCAGAAATATTGCAAAGGCAATAATAGTAAAATCAATTATTGACTGGATGAACTTCCCGTAGCTGATCACAACAGCGGGCGCTTCTCCTTTGGCCTCCTGAACGATGAATGCCAAATTTGCAAAATCAACCCCGCCCAATAAAACTCCTATTGGCGGCATGATTACATCTCCAACTAAAGATGAAACAATTTTACCAAACGCAGCTCCAATGATAATACCTACGGCCATGTCGACAACATTGCCCTTGACGGCAAACTCCTTAAACTCTCCCATCATGCTCATGGTATCTCTCCTTCATATATAGTGAGTCAATAAATTAAAATTATGATGTATAGCTTAATTCCCATCAGTTTACCCAAGAGCACCTCCGTTTCTTGAATCAAGTTGCTTATAAATATGCTTCCCAGCTCATCCGGCTGATGAGTTTTAAAATTTGATTACATCTGACGAAGGTCAGGCTGCGCAACGAAGGGTAACTGTAGCCCTTCCAAACTTGTTATGCCTACAATTTTATTTCAGCCCAGCCGAGCTGACACCCAGCGTGATTTTGCCGAGATTGAGCACACCTGCGGCATAGCCGCAAACCATTATGGCAACAGCAATGTGGGGTGGACGCAGGATGAGTTTGTATTCCCTATAAATTCTCAAAAAATTGAACGGTAAATTATTTTGAGTAATTACACTCAGTTTGCATATTAAGGCGTGAACGCAAGTCAATCTAACGTTCAAAATTTGCTCATCCACTTCTAGTTATTGATGAACTTTATGGGATACCTTAAGATCGATAGCAGATTTTTAGCACAACACAGGCGCTTCTTAAAATAGTGCTTGGCAAAATCCGTGCTTCCATCGCGACTATGGATAAACTGAATTTTCCACACCCCCTGAAGCATCAATAGGAACGGCAAACTGTCCCGTGCACACTAATCTTACTCGACCACCATCTCCGCGTTGATGGAAATCAACTTTCCCATCATAAAAACTGACACCCCAAGCAAAAGACGAGTTATCCTTCGCAGGCTCTATAGACCAGAAATGTGCAGCCGGAGTTGGCCATTTCATTGGGAAGGCGGCTGTATTAATCGCCGGATTTCTGACGCTTGTGTCCACAATGCTTGACAGTTCATTTGCAAAAGGCAAGCGCCAAGCTTTACCAGTGGACATCGCTTCATGTTTTGCCAATGCGAGTGCTTGATCCCAAGTATAAGCGGCTGCGACCCCAGTACAGCCGTTCGCACTTGTCATCATACCCTCAGGACAGCGCCGCCAGATTCGGCCAGTCTTGTTGTCAGTGACTTCGCTGCCATCCTCAGAAATATCAAATCTGGCCGGTATAGCCACATCAGGATTACCTTGTTCGGCCTGATTATCGTTCAGCGGAAGGGAGGTGGTGGTTTTCATGATGATGGTCTCCTTAATATTGGTTGAGATAGATTGATTGATACCTAAATTTGCGTGATATCGCTCATGATTGGTTTATAACAAAAATTGTTTACAGTTATGTAGTGTAGTTATTATTATCAATGAATAGTATCTAAGGGGTCGCTAAAAATTCAGCTTTCTAGGCAAGACAATGCGCGAGTTAAAATTTGAGATCAGCATATGGTTGATATGTAATCGGTAATTTTATTCGAGTAACATCGTATTGTGACGAAAGTTGGATTCGTAGAGGTGTCCTTGTCATAGTATAGGACGCCTCTACAAGTAAGCGAAAAAATCTCAATAAGCTGTAGTTTCTCATGTTTCTTTAGGTTGCCATCTAAATTTTAGATTTGCTGGGCATCCCTTTGTCGCACAAAGCAGATGGTGATATTTCTATGCGATGGAAAATGCGACCCCGATTCCTGGCGTTGACTACCCCCGTACGTTTGTCGAAATGGACGAATGTTTCCGCACCGAGGCTGGTTGTCGTGCCTATATCCAACGCTTGCGCTGGCCGGGTGGCTTTGTTTGTGAGTGCTGCAGTGTCGTTGGAGAGCCTTGGGTGAGCGTGCGCGGTGTATTCGATGCAGGACATGCGACGGTAGCACGTCGCTTACGGCTGGCACGGTATCCCAGGACACTCACAAACCACTTCGTTTGTGGTTTCTGGCGATGTGGTTTTTGACCAGCCAAAAGAATGGCATGAGCGCATTGGGTTTGCAGCGCGTTCTGGGGCTGGGCAGCTACGAGGCGGCCTGGACTTGGCTGCAAAAGCTGCGCCGCGCCATGGTGAGGCTCGATAGCGACCGACTCTCCGGCGAAGTCGAAATTGACGAAACCTTTGTTGGCGGCCCTGAAGAGGGCATGCGCGGGCACAAGGTTGAGAACAAGGCTATCGTATCGTGGCTGCCGAAAAGCGCGGCAAGGGTATCGGGCGCATCCGGCTGAGCCACATCAAGGACGCTTCCGCCGAAAGCCTGAAGCAATTCGTCCGGGATGTCGCTGAGCCCGGCACGACTATTCCTACGGATGGATGGAGGGGATATAACGGCCTTGAGGAGGCGGGCTATCCTCACAAAGTAACCGTTATCAGCGCCAGCTAGGAACAGGCTCATGAGCTTATGCCGTGCATACCATCGCCGCTCTGCTCAAGCAGTGACTGCTCGGTACGCTCCAGGGTGGCATACAACATCAACATCTTGATTATTACCTCGACGAATTCACGTTTCGCTTCAACCGCCGCCATTCAAACGCACGCGGATTGCTTTTTTACCGACTGGTGCAGCAAGCCATCGCCGTTGCACCGGCGCCTTATAACTTGATTGTTCATGGAAAAACCCAGTAACGTGCTTGAAGGGTATACCCAGTTTAGATTTAATTACACGTCAGAGCTGACTTTTTCGTTTGATGCCAAGCTGGCTGTACAACACGTTGGCGACACAAGCCGCCCGACAGATGCCTTTATCTCGCGCACGATATGTCCACGCATTTGCATCTAAGCGCCAAAGATATGCTTAATACGTGCCCGCCTTTGGAGCATGGGAAATAAAAAAAGGGCAACAGGGGCGTATTTCCTCAAAATTTTGACAGTAACTGATTTCCTGTGTCAGGCTAGTTGTCGCCTCAAAGGCGATCGTGGTGAACCTTTTTTAAGGTGCCCTATATATTTCAACCGCTTGTTACTATATTTTAACCATTGGTCTGTATTTGGCCGATGAACTTTGAGAGACGGCTGCTTTCTGGTAAAATCGCTCTCAAGTTTTGAATAAGGCGTCCGTAATCTTAAGAGAACGCGGTAGCTAGGAGACGCAAATGTTAAGCCGAAACACCCTGACACAAGAAAAAAAATCAAAGCTGCGCTGGTTCGTTGCCTTGTCCAGCCTGCCCTTGCTTGGCGTGGTCACTGCATTTGGAATTGCACCGCAGCCTGACAATATCCATACACCCCTTACAATGGTCGTGGAAGAAATCGCTCTGCCCCATGATGCTTTAACTCTTGCCAGCACCACCAATTCCAAGGCAGCCACATTTTGGCGCAATGAACGTGTGCAGCGCGGAGATACAGTAACTGAGCTCCTACGCCGTATGCAGGTAGAAGATTCCTCTGCCAGCAAATATCTACGTAGCGATCAAGCCGCAGCGTCCTTCCGTCAGCTTGCCGTAGGTAAATCTATACAAGCTGAAATCAATGCTGATGGTAATCTGCTGACGTTGCGTTATATTGATAATAAAGGCAACCAGGTACTGATTGAGAAAGGTATCAGCGGTCTTAAGAGCAGCATTCAACCTCCACTGCTTGAGAGACGTTTACTCATGCGGACTGGCGAGATTAGTAGCTCTCTATTTGCTGCGACCGATACAATCGGCCTGCCGGAAACGACCGCAATTCAACTGGCTGAAATTTTTGGTGGCGATATTGACTTTCATCGTGACCTACGCAAAGGAGACAAATTTAGCGTAGTTTACGAAATGAATTATAGCAACGGCGAACCTGTTCGTGCCGGACGTATCCAGGCTGCCGAGTTCATTAATAAAGGCGAGAGCTACCGTGTGGTGTATTTCAAAGATAACAATGGTCATGGTGATTATTACACGCCGGACGGTAAGGGCAGACGAAAGGTGTTTTTGCGCTCACCACTCGAATTTTCACGCATTAGTTCCGGCTTTAGTCTGTCGCGCTTTCACCCGGTGCTGAACAAATGGCGTTCGCATAAAGGCGTGGACTATGCCGCAGCGCGAGGTACCAAGGTTAAGGTAACTGCCGACGGGACGGTATCCTTTGTCGGTAGGAAAGGCGGTTATGGCAATGTTGTGATTGTGAAGCATCAGAGCAACCACACTACCTTATATGGACATTTGTCTCGATTTTCTAACGGCTTGCGCCTCGGGCAACGTGTGGAACAGGGGGATATTATTGGTTTTGTTGGTATGACTGGCTTGGCCACGGGTCCACACTTGCATTATGAGTTCATGGTCAATGCTCAGCATCGCGATCCATTGCGAGCCATATCGCCGGATGCCGCTCCACTGGGCTATACGCAGAAGCTTGCCTTCCAAGAAGCTACCCGTGGCCTGACAGTTCGCTTGGGCTTGTTGCGTGACACCAACTTGGCTAAACTTGATTGATAAAAATAATGCTGAGCATAATAAAATAGTTAATAACAGTTCTGAATTTTATATAGGCATCATGTCTGGTACCAGTTTGGATGGCATTGATGTTGTGTTGGTCGATTTGTCAGCCGGCTACCCAAAGTTACTAGCTACCTACTTCCAAGCTTACGGAAAGAGGCTCAAAGAGGAGCTGCTCGTCCTGCATCACGCTGCAAATGATGAGCTACATCAGATGCAGCTCATCAGTAATGAATTGGCGAGCTTGTATGCGGCAGCAACGGCAGCCTTACTGCGAGCAGCTAACATCGCGCTTGAGCAAGTACGCGCAATTGGCTGCCACGGGCAGACTATACGACATTGCCCTAGCGAAGGTTATACCCTGCAACTGGGCAATGCGGCTTTGCTGGCCGAATTGAGTGGCATTGCCGTGGTTAGTGATTTCCGCAGCAGTGATATCGCCGCAGGCGGGCAGGGCGCGCCGCTAGTCCCTGCTTTTCATGACAAAGTTTTGCGCCACCCAAACATTCATCGCGTTATTGTCAACATCGGTGGCATCAGCAACCTTACCAATCTGCCACCTAAGCGACATACAACTGGCTTCGATTGTGGCCCAGGCAACATGCTGATGGATGCATGGATTACTCTACAGTGTGGAGAGTTTTATGATCGGGATGGTGCGTGGGCCGCCAGCGGACAGATCATTCCGGCACTGCTACAGAAGTTACTGGACGAACCTTTTTTGCATGCCGTGCCACCGAAAAGCAGTGGGCGTGATTTGTTTAATCTAGCTTGGCTGAACAGCCAGCTACGTGGTGACGAAGCACCTGTCAACGTACAGGCTACTTTGCTCGCATTTAGCAGTCGCGTTATTTCAGACGCAATCCATTGTTTTTGTGATGGCGCGCAAGAGGTTTATTTGTGTGGTGGTGGCGCACATAATCAAGCTTTAGTGCAAAACCTGGGCATATCCCTGCCGAATTGCCGAATTCAAACTACTGACCTGTTAGGCCTAGGAGTTGACTGGCTGGAGGCCATCGCTTTTGCTTGGCTAGCACAGCAACGATTAAATGGATTTAGCGTTAATTTGACCGCCATCACTGGTGCACGTCACCCCTGCATTCTTGGCGCGCATTATTCAGCTTAATTTTTTGGTAGTCGTAACTTCCTTGATGTTAATCATATAATTTGCATTATTAACGTTGTTATATAGTTTCCTCTGGAAATCGAAATGGGAATGTATTTATAAAGCGCAAAAAATGCGAGAGGGTATGTGCCCTCTCGTTAGATAGCTACATTAATTGGACACCTCAAAAACCATAGCTTTCAAACTTTCCGGCCTGAATTTTATGAACGCGAGCAAACCCGGTTCAGGTTCTTCGATGGATTGCGTATTGTTGCGCAGTTCCACCCTATTTTTTACCTAGAATCGTTCATTTTTTAAGCAATTCGGCTTATTGAGAACGTCAGAATGCCTCAATTCCAGCCCGCTTAAGATAAATCAGACGCTTGAGGTTGTAGCTGGCCGCCATCATGGTCATGGCAAAATTGCCTGTGCCTGACCGATAGTGCGAATCAGTTTGCCGCCCATCTATTCAATGCCGGCAAAGATGTCTGCTCGGGCACGGGTTTTGTCAATGCGCTGGTTCCGCTTTTCCTGCCGTGCCAAAAGGGGATGGTTGCGCGCACCCTTGCGCTGGATGTAGTTGCGGTATCCCGCTTCTTTCAACTGTGCTTCCCGTGCAGCACTCGGATAGCCCTTATCGGCATAGACTTCTCGGCAGGTGTTGTCCGAGTCCAGTACGGCGTCAAAGTGCTGGCTGTCATGGGTGCTTGCTGTGTCGGTCTCGATCTTGCGGATCACCTTGTAGCGTCGGTCTACGTTCACTGACAGCTTGTAGCCTTGCTTGAGCAGTTGTTGCTCCATACCATCGAATAAAGCCTGGGCACCCACTTCGCCAATTCGGTTTTCAAAAGTCCAGACGGTGGTACGATCCAGAACGCACGCCGAATCAGTCAGTCCGCAGAAATGCTGGTAGCTCATCCGGTCAAGCAGTTGATACTCCATCTGTTCATTCGAGAGGTTGTTGCACCGCTTCAGGAACAGATGCGCATCATCGTCTCGGTGGGGAACGGTGGACGACCACCTTGCAAGTTTTCCGGCCTAGGCGCTAGCCGATCAACTTCTTTTGCTAGCGCAACACAAAATCGATATGCTCTTCAAATACCAGGAGCGGATCGCCCAGGCGGTCTACCTTCTCCTGCCTTTGGTCGGCGGCAAACAGGTCTTTCTTGATCGCGCTACGGAGATTCATCGGCATTGGTAGGACTCGAGTTCAGACAGGTGAATTTTATCAAAAGAGCTTCAAAAAAAGAGTTTTTCGAGGTGCCCTATTATAATATTTCAATTAAACTGAAAAAGATGACCCACAACCACAGGTGGAAGTAGCACCTGGGTTCTTGATTACGAATTGCGAACCTTCTAACCCATCCTGATAATCAATTTCTGCGCCCACTAGATATTGAAAGCTCATTGGGTCAATTAACAACTGGACGCCATTTTTATTCAGTACGGTGTCATCTTCATTGGTTACTTCATCTAAAGTAAAGCCATACTGAAATCCGGAACAGCCGCCACCGCTTACGGCAATGCGCAACTTTAAGTTGGCATTATCCTCTTCTTCAATCATTGCTTTAACCTTATTGGCCGCACTGTCGGTAAACACCAGTGGATCTTGTATTTCGGTTACTGCGTTCATTATTACCTCCATAAATTAGTTAGCTACTCATTCCTTACTATTTAGCTCGAATACCTTTAACTTATTTAGTCAGTGAATTATCCAAGTAGCCATAAGACTAGAATTAATACTTAGCTGATTTATTGTACTTTAAATTAAGTTGACATGCTACGGTTAGTGTCTACCGATGCCAGAGGAATAAAACGCAGTGTAGCTGGAAATGGTCACCGGTACCACCAAAGTCATAGCGTTCATGTTCCGGTCGCAAGACAGATGTTCTCGACTGGCAGTGGCTGCAACAGTTGATAACTATGGTCTACTGTCCGGTTTCGCCCGATGGATGAATTGCATGCGTCATCTCGACAACGTGATATGTTGCTGGCCTCTCAAGGTCGGCATATACAGCACATGAACAAACGTTAACCCATATGAACGTGCAACTGGCCAACGCGATTTCAGACATCGCTGGCGAACCAGAGCGACTGTATTCCAGGATAGGCCGATTGAAGATGGAGCTGGATTAGCTCAAAAAATGTCTGTGATCAGCCAATAGAAAACCGCAGGAAATGGGTCTGCACCATCGAACCACTGGCGCTGATTAATTCTGAATACGCCCGGCATCCATTTCACGGCAGCCGCAAAAATCAAGGTTTACCTGCGAGTGCTTGGGGCACAAGGCCAACCGCAAGCGGGTGCAGGGGTTGATGGGGCTTACCGGAATACCAGCCGTCCACATCCGCAGCACAAGGTTTATCCATACCGGCTCAGAGACGCGAACGTAATCCGCCCCAATCAGGTATGGAGTACAGACATCACGTACATCCGCCTAGCGCGCGGGTTCGTGTACTTGGTGGCCGTGATTGACTGGTACTCGCGTAAAGTGCTGTCGTGACGGCTATCGAACACACTGGATAACGTCTTTGGTGGCGGCGCAAAGATTGTGGACAAATACTATGAGAAAGAAAAAGCTCACCCAGAAATAGAAACAAAAAACAACCGAACACTGGGGCCAGCGTGTTTCCGCTGCATAAAGTAAGGTTGAACTAAACCGCTACGCGGTGGCACTCCGATCCCATCGCATCCCACCTCAACCTTCTGATTTATCTTGCTGCAAATGACGTAGAAATCTTCGATCCTTGATTGCGGGGGATGTCCCCGATCATATCAAGGAGACGAAGATGAAGACGTTACGTGAGCAGATGAATGATGCAATGATCTTGCGTGGGTTTGCGGCGCGCACACAAGAAGCTTACCTGGCTGCGGTACGCGCACTCGCGAAGCATTACCGCCGCTCGCCGGACACACTGACGGCGCAAGAGGCCAAGGCCTACCACCTACACCTGATCGTCGAGCGCAAGCTCGCTTATTTCAGCGTGAACCAATCGACCAGTGCCTGTCGTTTTCTGTTCGACAAGGTGTTGCGTCGTCCACAAGCCCGATTCGACATCCCAATGGCGAAGGTACCCAAATCCCTCCCATGCGTGTTATCGCGGAACGAAGTAAGCTGCCTGCTCGCTGCGGCGCCCAACCCGCGCGCCGCGCCTTACTGATGGTGACCTATGCCGCCGGGCTGCGCGTTACCGAGTTATGCTCGCTGCAAATAGGGGATATTGAGAGTGACCCGGATCGGATGTGCATCAAAGTGCGGGGTGGCAAGGGCGGCAAAGATCGCTATACCCTGCTTTCCCCCGTCTTACTGCAAACCCTGCGCGATTACTGGCGCTCGTATCACCCGCACACATGGCTATTTCCGAACATGACCGGCACCGGGCCGATCTGCACTACCATGGCACAACGCATGTATTGCGCTGCGCGCGACCGCGCCAAACTGAAACACCAAGGCGGCATCCACACCCTACGCCACTGCTTCGCCACACACCTGCTTGAGTCCGGCGGCGTAGACATCCACACTATCCAGCGGCTACTGGGGCATGGCCATGTCTCGACCACCATGCGTTATTTCCATCTTGCGCAAAGCAAGCTGACCGGCACCACTTCGCGGCTGGAGTTACTCGACACTGTCCTACGCTAGCCGTCGTGTCTCACGGTGTGGGCTTAGCCGACATCTTACGCAAACACGGCCAACCCTATCTCGATACGCACGCACTGCCTGTTGTCCAGGACACGGTGTGGCGAGCGATCGTCGCCTGTTGTACCCAATCTCTGGGTGGGCATATCGAGTGCTGCGACCGCTGTGGCTCGCGGCGCGAAGACGAGAGCTGTTGCCGGTGCCGTATTTTCATCTGGTGTTCACCTTGCCTCACGTCCTCAACGGACTGGCAGGGTGCGATGCGCGCACGCTATACAAGCTATTGTTCGGTGCGGTGGCGGACACGCTGAATGCGTTCACCGCCAATCCGCATTGGCTGGGCGGCACGCCCAGTTTTACGCTGGTGTTACATACCTGGAAGCAAGACTTGGGTAGGCATATCCCTATCCACGCTTTAGCAGCAGGTGGCGCGCTCACTACGGAGGGCAAGTGGGTAAGCGCGAAGCGCGGCTTCCTGTTCCCGGTGAAGGCGATGTCTGTCGTTTACCGGGGCAAATTCATGGACGCGCTCGATGCGGTGCGCAAGGCGGGCAGCTTACGCTACGACCCAGCGCGAGACGATGCATCATGGCACACCCTTATAGCCGCTTTGCGCCGCCACGACTGGGTGGTATATGCCAAGCAGCCGCTGGGCGGCCCGGCGCAAGTACTGGAATATCTCGGGCGCTATACGCACCGGGTGGCGATTTCCAACGAGCGCATCCTCGGCATGGATGGGAATCATGTACGCTTTAGGATGCGCGATTCAGCCAACGGTAATCGGAAGAAAGTGATGCGTCTAGAAGCGGGCGAGTTTATCGGGCGTTTCATGCAACACATGTTGCCTAGTGGTTTCAAGCGTATCTGTCACTACGGCTTGCTCGGCCCTGCGCACAAAGCCGCTAACCTAGCCGCCGCGCGCATGGCGCTCAACGTGCCCGCGCCCGACCCTGTCGTGGTGGAATCGGTGGAAGCATTCATGCGGCGGGTGACGGGCATCGAGTGGCTTAACTGTCCGCACTGCGGTGAAGGCGAGTTAAGGGTAGTACAGGCGATTCCCCCGCACATGCCGCGCGCGCCGCCTCAGAAGCTGTCATGAAGTTTCTCTATTTTTTATTGCGCCGTCCCGGCAATCGTGTGTTTACACCTGTCGTGGATGCGCTCGTCCATACGGCAGGAATGGCGTTTGCATTAAACCTTTTGCGCGGTATTCAGGCAGCAATGTGCTGCAGAAAGTATGCTCAGGATCAACCGCTTATTCCTCACTCACTGGCGTACGCCCCGATCATGCAGTTGACGATCTGCCGCAAAACCTTACAATCCCCATAGGTTCCGCTCTCCGTAAGGTTCAGTTCAACAAGGTTTATCTGCCGCCATCATGGGAAGCGGGTTAAACGCGTTTGGGCAGGGCGGCAGATAAACGCTATTCGTTAGGCATCTTGAGTTACAGCAAGAGTAGCCTCGCGTCAGTCACAGTACGACAGAGGAGAACATCAAGTGCAACCGTTTACGTTCTTTATTAGCTATCGTCGGCAAGATACAGCGCCGATCGCTTTACTTCTCAAGAACGAGATAGAGAAGCGAATGCAATTCGTCCGAGTCTCGGTAGATGTAGAAGAAATGGTAGTCGGCGATCCATTTCCAGAAAAACTACGACGCTTGATAGATTCGGCGCACGCGACGATTGTCCTTATAGGCAGGAATTGGATGCCCCGAAAGGGCGAAGTTCTTGGGAGTTCGGCCGGTACGGACTGGGTGGTCAACGAGTTGGAGTACTCAAGGGCAGCGGCTCTAGAGCCTTCGATGGCGGCCAACGCCGGGATTGCAAGCCGGGTAATTCTTCCCCTCTTCGCTGACTGTGACAGAGGGTTTGCGCAGTTCGAAGTCCCGCAGTCAATCGCCTACCTTGAACAACTGCACGCCGAGCAAATTGACTACGCTAGTTGGCCGGCGGCAATCGGCCCGCTGCTCGATCGGGTCGCTGTCAAGCTTTCCTTAAAGAAGCGACCGGATGCCGACGAATACCCCAAGCCCGATTTGGCGAAGGCAAGAACGCAACCCCTCGCGGATTCGGAACTGACCCAAATACTTCACTACGACGACTACGAGGGCTGGTACATAGACAACTTTGGAAACGCCGAGGTCAAGTATTTGGTCAAGACCTTCAAGTTTCGACACTTCGATCAGGCGGCAGACTTCATGGCTATGGTCTCCAATCACTGCCGAATCTTGGACCACCACCCGGAGTGGCGCAACGTTTTCAATCACGTTACTGTATCGCTCACGACGTGGGATGCCCAGCGTAGAGTCACAATCTATGACCTAAATCTGGCGTTGTTCATGAACATGGCAGCAAAGGCTGTGGCAAAGAAGGCATAGATACGTGCGCAGATGCCTAACCCTTCCATCGAGCGGACTCGCTCCGGCAGCGCGGGCTTGGCCCTCACTTCATTCTGGGCCAAGCCCGCGCCGCCTCCGCGAGCAGCTCATGTCAAACGTTATGCCAAGCAGTAGCGAGATCAGTAGATAAACATGGCACAAGTTTTCCTTTCGTATGCACGCGCTGACCGCGATTTTACCCTTCAATTGGCGGGAGCATTAAGGGTTTACCAAATTTCTTATTGGTTCGATGAACGCGTTGACTTTGGAGATGAGTGGTGGCAAAAAATCGAACAAGAAATCAAAGAGTGTAAATATTTTGTTCTGGTTATGACTCCCGATGCCGCATCTTCGAGATGGGTGAAGCGTGAAATTCACGTTGCCGATCACTACGGAAAAAGCATTCGGCCAATTTTGCTACGGGGTGAGCCGTTCTCAATGTTTCTTGGCACTCAGTATATTAGGAGTACTGCCGATAAATTTGTGGAAGAGAAGTTCTTCTACAGCATCAGTGATAATACAGTCCAAAAGCAAATTACATTCGAGCCCACGCAGGTAGCCCATGAATTTAATCCAAAGGAAGCAATTCAGGAGCAGATTAAACTGCTGTCGCATCCAGTCAATCATCCAGAGAGCGTTCTGGCGTTAGCAATTGCAGCTGCTAATGGAAATGCGGAAATAGGAGGGATTGTTGTCGAGGCACTAGAAAAAGCCAAAAGACATGGTCCTGTTGTTGTAGAAAAAGGGCATGCAGTGAGAACGACCGTTGAGTCGGTATCCGGCCTTGAGTTCGCGAGTGGCTATTTATCTCCTTATTTCATAACGGATCAAGAAAATCAAACCGTCGTATTATATGATCCATGCATATTGGTTTTCGATGGTGAATTGAATATTGATGATTTGAGAGGTCTTTTGCCGTTACTGGAGGAAGCGGCAAAAGAGAAAAAGGCTATAGTATTTATTGCGCGTTCATTTGATGCTGAATTGTTAGCCACATTCGCGGTGAACGCAGAAAAGAAAATACTTGAGGTGGCTGCCTTTCAGGTGGAAATCGGAGATGAGAATCCATATACTTTGCTTGCAGATATTGCTTTAATAACAAATACAACCGTTTCAAATAGTAGAGCCCGTCTTGAAGATATTAAGTTATCTAGCCTTGGGAAATCGAAGAAATTAAGATCCACTGCAGACGCGACAGCGATTATAGGAGGCGCAAGGAGCTTACAGGCGGTTTCTGATGAGATGAGTAAAGTTAATTTTGTTGCATCCAATAGGTGTGGCGCTACGAACGAAAAGGACTTTTTTAGTCGATTAAGAACCGGAATTGTCTTGATAAAGGTTGGCGGAAAAACCATTGAAAAAATCCAAAGTAATATGAATCTCATCCAACAATCTTTAAATCAAACAAGATTAGTCGTTTACAATCACGCATGAATGCAAGCTCAATGTGAATTATTTTTATTTCGTGCTTGGCATTTGCTTAACAATTGAAAATTGCATAACAATCACATGCACTCGGACAGCCAAAAGCGCCGCTCGTTCCTCGCTCTGCTTTTGGCTTCCGGTGATGTGAGGCGTTAGGCTTCACATAAACCGCTCCTGGCGGCCTCGCCACAAATTCCCTTGCAATATTACGCGACGCGTAATACACTCATGGCATGATCCAGTCGTTCAAGTGCAAGGACACCCAGGCGCTCTACGAGGGAAAGAGCCCTCGCCGCTTCAGGGCCTTGGCAAAGGTTGCGGAACGTAAGCTCGCCCAACTGGACGCGGCGCAAACACTGGCGTTTTTGAAGGCGCCTCCTGGCAATCACCTGGAAGCGCTGAAAGATGATCGAAAGGGTCAGCACAGCATTCGAGTCAATGTTCAGTGGCGCATCTGCTTCGTGTGGACTGATGTTGGCCCTACCGACGTTGAGATCGTGGACTACCACTGAAGGAATCACTATGACACGTCCTATCAATCGCATGCGTTCCGTTCACCCTGGCGAGGTGCTGCGGGAAGACTATCTAGCCCCCCTTGGGCTCAGCGTCAACGCGCTATCCGTCGCGCTGGGTGTACCGGCGACCCGCATTCACGAGATCGTTAAGGAGCGGCGTGCAGTTACAGCAGATACCGCAGCTCGCTTGGCCAAGCACTTCGGTGGTGACGCGGCGTCTTGGCTGGTCATGCAGGCCAACTATGACTTGAAGACCCTTGCGACACTCCAAGACATTGAGCGTGTGGTCCCGGTTCGAGAGCAAGTTGTTGCCTAAGTGTCAAGTCCCGGCTGGTTATAAACGCGCTTCTTGAATAATTCAGGTTTTTTCT
>NZ_CAKMLL010000009.1 GCF_927797785.1 Candidatus Nitrotoga sp. BS
GGGTGGCGGGGGCATGAAAGAATCAGCAGAAGGGGACGATATCGTTCTAATCGGAGCCGGTGTAGATACGTAATTACTATTTCTGACAGACTGCCGCGAATAATCCAAGCGTCCCGATACCGGGACACGGTGACCTTTCGCATACATGCATTGTTGATAGGAGAAATCATAACGCTGCTGCAGGTTGCGTCCTGAACCTTCAGCAGCGCCGGCTCCAACCATGGAACCCATAAGCAATCCAGTACCGGCGCCTACGCCAGCGCCATTGTGGCCACCTAACAATGCACCCGCAGCGGTACCAATGATGGTTCCAACCAATGCACTTTGCACGCCACTTTCGGTCGCTGCTTCATTTGCCGTTTTGCCTCCGATCTGAGCACTAGCATATTGCTTGCAATCTGCCTCATCAAAACGGAATTGATCAAAACTTTTCCCCGTGCCCGGCAACACAAGCATACCCGGACCAGTCGGAAATGAAGTACACGCGCTTAGTGCCAAACCGGCCGATATTATTGTTAACAATCTAAATTTATTGATCATGGCGCAGGTACATTATTTAAAGCAGGTTGACTGTCTGAACCGGGTGCAGGTTGAGGTGCGACTCGCAGCCAGCCTCCTGGGCATTGTTTGACATATGGATAGTAGGCCTTGGCATCAACGCAGAAATACCACCATGATCCCTGAACATCTTGCGACGAATTTTTTGGTGCTACTTGCGGGCTTATCTGCGGACTTTCGCTTTGTTGGGTATAAGTCGGCACGGACTGTATCGGCGGATAATAAACGGGCGCAGTCGGATAATAATTGGGCATTCCATAATACGCTGACCCATAGTAAGAGTATGGATAATACCCATAATTAAATCCGATCGGTGCGCCGAGATAGATACCTACGCGCGCTCCTCCGTGCCATCCGCCGCCTCCGCGCCCACCACCATGCGCAAGCGCCACTCCACTTGTCGACACTCCCACCAACAAGGTTATGAGTAAAGTTAAAGGCAAGCTCCTATTCGATTTTTTCATTATCTCTATACTCCATAATGTAGTATTCGCAACAATCTAATTTTCAGAATTGTTACCCATTTAACTTGAAGAATGATTTCTCTCGTCTCCATAAAGCACATTTACACATCAAGCGTGAGGCAAAAATCAACATTTACTTCTAAGTTACCCACAGTACATACGAAATGTTTGATCATACATTTCTGAAAAAAATGCACTCAGTTATAGCTTACTAGCAGCGAATCTCTATAACGATCACAATTGCCACAGCAACTTCCTTCGCTGGCACAAATTGCGCTCATTTAATAAATTATAAATACTTAAGGATTGTTGTCCTCAATCATTATTTTTATTAGCAACCGATCTCAATATTTACTTACTCGCTTTAGTGACGTTTATCTTAATAGATAATTGTAACTAAAGTGTTTTTGGCATCGCATAATATGTAACAGTTTGTTACTGTATCAAGATAATAAACATCGATTATTGCTTGGTAAGAACCTATAACTATTGTGTTAAATATACGCTTACCATAAATTTTTTGGTGGCGTTGTCAATAGGAGACCTGAAATAATGCACTCCGTTATGTTGTCAC
>NZ_CAKMLL010000010.1 GCF_927797785.1 Candidatus Nitrotoga sp. BS
ATTCGTGCCAACAGTCGATTAAGTTCCAAACAGAATGGCGCACTACACTAGTAGCGTTTATCCACCGCTCAGCTAAATTTTTCACCGATCCTTTAAGTTCGACAGGCTGATGGGAAATTGAATTCTTAGAGACGTCCTGAAGCCATTCATTTAGGCATCGCAACGTGTATTGCTATGCTGAACTATTTCTGAAAATAGCGCAAAGTTAAAACTTTGCGCTAATATTGTCAGGCCATTTTAATGGCTTGTTCACTCATCGTTATGCATCATAATTTAACGCCGGCGCTAACCAGCGTTCGGTTTCTTCCAGGCTTAACCCCTTGCGTTGTGCGTAGTCTTCTATCTGATCTTTGTCTGCTTTTGCTGTGGCAAAATACTGCGATTTCGGATGCGAAAAATAAAATCCGCTCACGGCAGCAGTCGGCAGCATGGCAAAACTTTCAGTCAGGGTAATGCCGGCATTGTTGGGTGCGTCCAGTAGTTCAAACAGGGCCTGTTTCTCAGTGTGATCGGGACAAGCCGGGTAACCCGGGGCTGGGCGGATGCCGCGATATTTCTCATCGATTAGATCTTCAGTGTTGACTTGCTCGTCGGCGACATAGCCCCAGAATTCGCGCCGGATACGGGCATGCAGCAGCTCGGCGAAGGCTTCGGCCAAGCGGTCGGCCAGGGCTTTCAGCAGGATGCTGTTGTAGTCGTCATGCTTGCTCTCGAATTCCGCCACGCGTTCATCAATGCCGATGCCGGTAGTAACCGCAAACGCGCCAATATAATCGGCCACACCGCTTTCTTTGGGCGCAATGAAATCGCCGAGACTGAGGTTGGGCTTGTCTTCCGGCTTGACCATTTGCTGGCGCAGGTTGTGCCAGGTCATCGCCACCTGGCTGCGTGACTCATCCGTGTAAATCTCTATGTCGTCGCTATTGACACTGTTGGCCGGAAACAGGCCAAACACGGCGTTTGCACCTAACCACTTCTCATCAATAATGCGCTTGAGCATGGCCTGCGCATCGTGGAACAAATTGCGTGCTGCTTCGCCAATAATTTCATCATCAAGAATTTTCGGATAGCGGCCGGACAGTTCCCAGGTCTGGAAGAAGGGTGTCCAGTCGATGTAGGGGCTGATCTCTGCCAGCGAATAATCGCTAAGCGTTTGTACACCCATAACGCCGGGTTTGGGCGGCGTATAGCTGGCCCAATCGGTTTTCAGGCCATGCGCGCGCGCATCCGCCAGTTTGTAACGCGCACCTTGAGGTTTTTTGTTGGCATGCAGCTCGCGCGTCTTGGCGTAGTCGGCCTTTATGCCAGCCACATAGTCGTCGTGTAACGTGCTGCTCAACAGGTTGTTGCACACCCCCACCGCACGCGACGCATCCGTCACATAAACGGTGACGCCGCTTTTATAGTTAGGCTCTATTTTTACTGCCGTATGAACGCGTGAAGTGGTCGCGCCGCCAATTAACAACGGTATGGTGAATCCTTGGCGCTGCATTTCCTTGGCGACATACGCCATCTCTTCCAGTGAGGGTGTAATCAATCCAGACAGACCGATCATATCGGCGTTGTGCTCGCGCGCTGTGTCTAAAATTTTCTGGCAAGGCACCATCACGCCCATGTTGATCACTTCAAAATTGTTGCATTGCAGCACCACCGTGACGATGTTCTTGCCGATGTCATGTACATCACCCTTGACCGTGGCTATAACGACTTTGCCTTTGGGCTTGTTGTCACCCGAGCGTGCCTTTTCCGCTTCGATAAAAGGTACCAGATGGGCTACTGCCTGTTTCATCACACGCGCGGATTTCACTACTTGTGGCAAAAACATTTTGCCCGCGCCAAACAGGTCGCCGACCACGTTCATGCCGGTCATCAGCGCACCTTCGATCACTTCGACCGGGTAAGCTGCCTGTAACCGCGCTTCCTCGGTATCTTCCACGACATAGGTGTTAATGCCCCGCACCAACGCGTGGGTCAGACGCTCCTGCACCGTACCCTTTCGCCATTCCAGATCTTCAACCTGGACTTTGGCGCCACCGGTCACATTTTCCGCCATCACTACCAGCCGTTCGCCCGCATCGGGACGGCGATTCAGGACTACGTCTTCCACCGCCTCGCGCAAATCTTTGGGAATTTCATCGTATACGCCGAGCTGACCGGCATTAACGATTCCCATGTTCATACCCGCTTGCACCGCGTGATAGAGAAATACCGTGTGGATAGCTTCGCGCACCGCATCGTTACCACGGAATGAGAACGATACATTGGATACGCCGCCGCTAATCTTTGCGTAAGGCAGATTTTTTCTGATCCAGCGCGTGGCATCAATGAAGTCCACCGCGTAGTTGTTGTGCTCTTCTATACCGGTCGCAATGGCAAATATGTTCGGGTCGAAGATGATATCTTCCGGTGGGAAGCCGACCTGGTTAACCAGAATGTCATAGCTGCGCTGGCAAATTTCGATTTTGCGTTGTTGCGTATCGGCCTGACCCTGTTCGTCAAATGCCATCACGACTGCCGCGGCACCATAGCGGCGCACCAGCTTGGCGTATTTGATGAACTCGGCTTCGCCCTCTTTCATGCTGATCGAGTTGACGATGGCTTTACCCTGCACGCATTTCAGCCCGGCTTCAATCACCGACCACTTGGACGAATCTATCATCAGCGGCACGCGCGAAATATCCGGCTCCGATGCGATCAGGCTGAGGTACTTCGTCATCGCAAGCTGCGAATCCAGCATTGCTTCGTCCATGTTGATATCGATAACCTGCGCACCATTTTCCACTTGTTGCCGCGCCACGTTGACGGCTGTCGTGTAATCACCGGCCAGGACAAGACGGGCAAACATTTTGGAGCCGGTAACATTGGTGCGCTCACCAACATTCACGAACAATGAACCGTCGCCGATGTTGAATGGCTCCAGACCGGATAGCCGGCATTTTTTTTCAAGCTCTGGAATACGGCGCGGGGGAATATCTTTTAACGCTTCGGCGATCGCCTTGATGTGCGCGGGCGTGGTACCGCAGCAGCCACCCGCGATATTGAGGAAGCCGCTGATGGCAAATTCTTTCACCAGTTTGGCGGTATGTTGCGGCGATTCGTCGTAGCCGGTATCCGACAGCGGATTGGGCAAGCCGGCATTGGGATGCGCGCTTAGATAAGTGGTGGCGACGCGCGACAATTCCTCGACGTAAGGGCGCATCAGCTCCGCCCCCAAAGCACAGTTCAGGCCTATGGATAGCGGCTTGGTATGTGACAGCGAATTCCAGAATGCTTCAGTTGTTTGGCCGGACAAGGTACGCCCGGAAGCGTCGGTGATGGTGCCGGAAATCATGATCGGAACGCGCACGTCGTGGCGGTCAAAATACTGCTCGATGGCGAACAGCGCGGCTTTGGCGTTCAGCGTATCGAAAATGGTTTCCACCATCAGCAGATCCGCTCCGCCATCCAGCAAGCCGCGTATGGCTTCGGTATAGCCTTCCACCAGCTGATCAAAACTGATGTTGCGGAAGCCGGGGTCATTCACATCCGGGGAGATGGATGCAGTACGTGTGGTTGGCCCCAACACACCCGCCACAAAACGCGGTTTGTTCGGTACCCGTTTTTCGTAATCGTCGCATACTTCACGCGCCAGCTTCGCTCCAGCCACATTCAATTCATATACCAGATGCTCCATCTGGTAATCCGCCATCGACACGGCGTTGGCGTTGAAAGTATTGGTCTCGAGGATATCCGCTCCCGCTTCCAGATACTCTGCATGGATGCCGCGAATGATATGGGGCTGCGTCAGCAACAGCAGATCATTGTTGCCCTTGAGGTCGAGCGGGTGGTCGGCGAAACTCTGACGAGGCTCGGTGTTGTCACCATGCGCGACTAAGCCGCGATAGTGGTTTTCGGTTAGCTTGTATTGCTGAATCATCGTACCCATCGCACCGTCCAGAATAAGGATGCGTTGCTCCAACAAACGTTCGATAAGATGAGGTGTGCGATTCATAGTGTCAGAGACTTAAAAATGAGAGCAAATTTTACCATGTCTCATGCAAGACGAATTTCCTAAGAGCTAATTGATCAAAATTGATTTTTCTTTAAGCTTAAAAAGAATAATGTTGCCTATTGCCACAGCGACCAAATTGCCCAAAGTACTGCGGGTGGCGATCCTTCTCAGTACGATGTCAGGCCATTCGCTTTTATCATTACCCCAATGATTTACAGCACTCACATCTACAAGCCCCCGCTTTACCCGACTCCACTATGGCTAGCTTGGTTGCGCACTAATTTATTCTCATTATCAATTGGATGAGAAATCTACGCCTGATTACGTCAATGCTCCCTCTAATTGCTCTAGCGAAAAAATAAGGATTTTGCTTATTCTTTTCCTATAGCCGACATCCTATTATGTTACCAGCGGTACCAACGGCATCAATTTTGATGTCGGGATGGCATCGAAAAGACATCCCCGGCAACTTTCGCGCTGATCGGTCTGAGATATCAGTTTAATTGAATGCAACCTAGAATTAGGTGCCTTAATAAAGCCTCACTTTCCAGCCTTAAATTTAGAAGAAGCTTATCGATATGAAAAAAATAATACTCGTGTTCGCTTCTCCTTTGTTGATGGTGGGTTGCGCAAATATGAACAGTATCTATCGAACATTCGATATTTCCAAAGGCGAAAGCTCCATGGTGGACATTCGGCAACGTGCCGTACTAGTCGCTCCGAATAAAACAGTCACCGAGACTTTCGACGAGAATGGAAAATCAATAGGAAAAATTTCCTTTGAGAAAGGTATGTTCGTTTGCGCTGAACCAAGCCCAGACGCAATGGCTTCTTTAGCATATGAACTTGCTGCAAAAGGTGGCGTTCCTGAAAAAGCGAGTGGTGAACTAGCCTTTGCTATGCACGACAGCGCAGCATTCACAGGAATAAGAACTCAAAGTATTCAACTTCTCCGCGATTTTGGTTATAGATTATGCGAAAGCCACCTGTCTGGAGCAATTTCCTCATCGCAATATGATTTGTTAATGCGTCGTTTTCAAAAGAATACAGTTGCTTTGCTAGCAATTGAACAGCTTACCGGCACCGTCAAGTCTCCCTCCATAGTTCTGACATCAAGTGGCAAGGCAGAAGCCACTAAATCGCTTGCCGAACAAAGAACAGAGCGAGAAAAAATAGGTGATCGTGTTTCTGACTTAGAAAAACAAAATGAAATCACCAAGAAGAAGCGAGAAGTAGCCAAGGCCGCAAAAGTAGACACAGCAGAATTGGATGGGCAAATTGCGGATTTGGATGGGAAGATCACACGCCTGAAAAGCGACAGGGACGTAATTGACGACGCAATTGCTAATACTAAAGGAGTTCTTGTTGAAGGTAAAACAGAGGTAACTATCAAGTCCGACGCCGTAACGAGCCAAAGGTCAGACGAGCATTTACAAAAGATAGCGAGTGTTGTTGGTGAAATTGTCAATAACATTGTGCTTTCTGACGATGAAGACCAACTTTGCGCGATTACTCTTCAATCACCTAAGCTATCAGGCAATCAACAGGAATATGCAAACTATTGCATCGAGATATTGAGAGCCCGGGCCACTGCAAAGAAAGCAATTATTCATAAACTTGAAGTTGACATGAAGGATGCACAGGCCAAAGCCTCTGCCGCCACTACACCTGCAGAGAAAGATCAGGCAAAGAAGGCAGCTGATAGTATTGAACAGAAGTTTAAGAACGAGTCACTTGGCGGGAGGACATACTCAATACAAAGAGAGATGTAAGATATATAGAGGGTTCAGCAAATCACTCATTCGAACGTGCAAAAAAATGGCCTCACGCGACGCTTCTGCACGCCAGTTAGCTCAAACGCTGAGGCTGTAGAAAAATATACGTTGAGAGAAAATTAATGATACGCGACAGAAAGCTTGGCCCTTTAGAGTCGCTTCTATACAATTTTTGATGCACAAGGAAGGTAAAGCAACCCCAATAATAATATTTCATACGCTCCTTCCGAATCCCTGGATGGTTTTTCTACAGCGTCGTTAGGCTGCTGTTGCTAATAGGTTGCGGCGACAGATAGACTTTATAAAAGCAACCTCCATTATTCATTGCGGGAGTTAATCATGTTATCTAAATCAGCAAGAGACTTCATCCTTCACATTACCAACTACTTTCATGGTCACTGGGAAGATCCTGAATGGGGAAGAAGGCCTGTTAATCAAATATTAGTTAGCTTGGCTATTCGTGAGTTAGCTAATGGGATTCAGGATTCAGAAGCTCGCGAACAGATCCATACCATCAGTGACAAGGTCGTTTCGATCAATGCTCAACGTGTAGTAAAAGAAAAGTAAAGAATAAAGTAATTTCGATCAATCTCGTGAAACTTAATTTTTTGACAGATATGCTGGCAATTTAAGCTAATCGCCAGGAAATCATTCAAGGGTTTTTTCACGGGATTTCGTATTTGGCTTCATTACCTAAATTCTAGTTACTCAGTCGATATCTGAAAATATATATTCTGGAGGCAATATGCCACTCAAGACTTACGGTGTTTTGAAAGGTAGGGCCATTGCCCGTCGTTTGGGTTCAGGGTCTTCACCGCACTACCAAATCCATATTGTGGATGAGGTGGGTACTAATTATCGTATTGCAATCAATGTGAAGTCGCAATTGGCACCGTCGGAGCTGATGTACTATGTCAAGCAGTATTTCGTGCATCCGCTCACTTCCGTTGTCGCCAGCTTGCCAAGCGGCTTCAACCCACTCGCGTCAAATCCCACCTCGGGCGCGCTTGACTTGATCCGCGGCAACCTGATGCAGCCGGGAATGATGACGCCGCTTTCACACTCTCTGCCCGGCCCTGATAACGATCTCAACGAGAAGCTTGATCAGATTGTGCAGCGTGCAATGGCTGATGAGGAGGCGCTGGCTTATGCTTTCGGCGAACGCTGGGGACCTGAAAGCAACAAGGCGGATAAGTACTTCGGCTTTGTGCCTGGCAATGGCATTCACGATATTCACATGAACCAGGGCAACGTGGGCAGCTTCATGCTGGACGACGGTGTATGGCAGGATGGCGGCTTGTTGTTTCAATTTCCCAATCAGCAACAATGGACGGCCATTTTTCTGAAGTTCCAGTCGCAAAGCTGGCACACCAGCGATGTCACGGGTCACACACTAAGCGGCCCGGACGATGGTGAACCAGTAAATCCCGATCCAATTGTGCCGCAACCGACAGATACAACACCCGATGGATTAGTACGCATTGTCGCGGCGATGGTTAATTCGAAGGCTTCGCCTGAAACGGAATGGATTTACATACTGAATGCAAGTGATCGCAGTGTTCCCCTGACTGGCTGGCATATGGCAGATAAACAGAAAGCGAAAATGGCCTTGAGCGGCGTTCTCGAGGCTGGCGCCATGTTGCGCGTCGATGTGCGATCACCTATGGTCTTGTCTAATAAGGGGGGCATTATCACCTTGCTGAACCAGAACGGTTTGAAGGTGCATGGCGTTTCCTACACCAAGGAGCAAGCCAATCAACCCGGTTGGACAATTGTCTTTTAGGAGTGTGTCATGCGCATCACCAAGAAATTTGGCAAATTAACGGTGCAGGCAGTCGCGGGTACGCATGTGGTACTGCTTGGTTGGAGCATGACGAAAGCCGATTCGCGCCGCGTGCTGGGATTTGCAGTTCATCGTACGGACCATATTGAGAACGAAGCCTATTGGCTGGAGGGCATAAAGGTATTCGCCGAAACTGATCCAGGTACGGACAAGACCTCGTTGCGTTCCCATCCAGTGCAGGGTTTCACGTGGTCCGATTTCACGGCCAAGCCGGGGTACGATTATACCTATCGCGTAGTGGCTCTGAAGGGTTCGCCCAAGAGCTTGATTGAAGATGATGAGATCGAGGTGCGCGTGCAAACCGAAAAGGAAGACAACGGCCTGCACGAAGTGTGGTTCAATCGCGGCGCTGCCGCCAGCCAGGAGTATGCACGCCGCTTTCAAAACAAGAGTCCAGAAATAGTAGGTAAACCAGCTTTCGATTGGCTTTCGCGCGGTTTAATGGAAGCGCTGCTCGAGTTTTTACTGCGTGCAAAGAATTGTCAATGGTCGTTGCGCGTGGCCGCTTATCAGTTCACCAATGAAACTGTCTTAGAAGCGTTGAAATCGGCCAAGGATCGCGGCGTTGATGTGAGCATCCTATATGACGGCCGTGACGAAAAAGTATCCGCACTTAATAAGGCAGCGGTGCTCAAGACGGGTATCGACAGTATTTGCAGGACGCGTACCGCAAATCCAAGCGCCATTGCACACAACAAATTTATCGTGCTGTTAAAGGATAACCAGCCACAGTCGGTTTGGACGGGCTCGACGAATATCACTGATGGCGGCATCTTTGGACATTCGAATGTCGGACACGTGGTGAACGACATGGGCATTGCAAGTAACTATCATGATTACTGGAACTTACTTGCAGTTGATCCTAAATCTCCCTTGTTGCGCCCGGGTGTGGAAAGATTGACGCCGACGCCCGACCCTGGAAGCTCTCCTAGGCAAGCAACCAGCGCGCTCTTCAGCCCTCGCTCAGGTGTGAAACTGCTTTCATGGTATGCCGAACAGGCCGCCACTGCGCAATCGATGCTTTGCATGACCTTTGCTTTTGGTATTAACAAAGCCTTTGTTCCTGTATTTGACAAGCCCTTTGGAGGGTTGCGTTATGCCTTGCTTGACAATGATGGCAATAGGCCCGAACCAGAAGCGGAGGTATTACGGCTGCGGAAGTTGCCCTTTAATCGCTTCGCGGTTGGTAGCCTGATTCGCGTAAATAGTTTTGATAAGTGGCTAAAGGAGAGATTGAGTGGATTGAATTCGCATGTGCCGTATATTCATACGAAATTCATGTTGGTCGATCCGTTAGGATCGAATCCAATTGTAATTTCGGGATCGGCGAATTTCTCGGATGCCTCAACTAACGCCAACGACGAGAACATGCTGGTGATTCAAGGCGACACGACTGTGGCAGACATCTATCTGACGGAGTTTTTCCGTCTCTGGAATCACTATGCATTTCGCGAATGGTTGGCAAAAAATCAGGGCAATCTCAATGTGACACCGCAGTTTTTGAAGGCGGACGATACTTGGCGGAATATTTATTTCGGTAACACCGAACAGTCACGACAAAGAGTATTGTTCTCGGGTGCAACCTGCTAGCGTAGGGCTTGGCTTATCTCTACTAGATGTGGCTTTAGGCTGCCTACCAAATCGAGAGCTCGGTTTCGAAGATAAATTAGGCAGGGAATTTATTTGTCTCCTGCAGAACTACAACTCTGGTGTTCTATTCACAGTTTGTATAATGGATCTTCTTGCAATCGCGTGCCAATTTTTGTGCTTCAGCGATTTGGACTGGTGTCATGCGTTGAGCCACTTTGCCACGATTTGCCTGCGCGTCGCTTTTACCATTGACTGTAGCAAGATCAAGCCACGTGTGTGCACGAACATAATCTTGTGTGACGCCTTGACCGAGTTCATAGCTTAAGCCAAGGCTATTTTGTGCTGCCGCATTGCCTTGCTTGGCCGCCAAACGAAACCACTTTACCGCTTCCTGGTAGTCTTGGTTAATGCCTTGCTTGTTGGCATAACTTAAGCCAAGATAATATTGTGCCTTTGCATGTCCTTGTTCGGCCGCCAAGCGAAACCACTTCACCGCTTCCTGAAAGTTCTGTGTAGCGCCCTGGCCGTTGCCGTAGGTTACTCCAAGATTAAATTGTGCTTTGGCATGCCCTTGCTTGGCAGCCAGGTGAAGCCATTTATCAGCTTCCTGGTAATTTTGCGCTACAATTTTCCCATCAAGATAGATCCCACCCAGGGTGTATTGTGAGACAGTATCACCCTGCTCGGCAGCTAAACGAAACCACTTGATAGCTTCCTCAAAGCTTTGTATTACACCCTGCCCGTTTGCATAACTTATGGCAAGGCTGAACTGTGCTTTTGTATGCCCCTGCTCGGCAGCTGAGCGAAACCACTTTACCGCTTCCTGATAGTCCTGTGCAATGCCTTGGCCATTGCCGTAGCTTACGCCAAGATTAAATTGTGCATTTGCAAGTCCTTGCTTGGCAGCCAGTTGAAACCACTTTACCGCTTCTGAAGTATCTTGAGTAACGCCTTCCCCGTGGAGAAATAGTTCACCAAGGTTGTTTTGAGCATTTGCATCACCTTGCTCGGCAGCCAAGTGCAATGCTTCAACTTGCGCACATTTCCCTTCTGCCTTCCCTTCATCAAGATGCGCTTGGGCGAGGCCACTGCTCATTGCCAATATAACTGATAAATATAAAATCCATTTATTCATTTAACATCCCCAGAAAAAACTATTACTTCGTACCTTGTACGAAAACCATACCTCTAATGCCCGACAGGCTGCTAGCATCCACTAAACCAGCCCTTACGATGCTTCATTACGCCTGCACGTTGCCTGCTTTTTGTTATTATATGGCATTCAACACACGCATGCACTCACGGGTAGCAGGTCGCTTAAGGCAACGCTGAACAAGTTACCCCAGTTCACAATATAAATCGACGAAATATGGGATAAAACGCCTTGATCAAGGGGTTTGCCGATGGGCACATGAACTGTACCATTTCACGTGCTGCGCTAAGCGTAATAATCAAACCGCGCTGTCCTAAGCGGGAAAAATGGACACCCACAAATTGGACTGGAACGGATCAAAAAATGCATGCAGATCGAAGATGTTTTGGCTGGATGAAAAAAATGGGCCGGATGCAACCCCGGCGACCACAATGGTGCCCATCTTGAGCGCCATGCTGCTACCTTGCAAGACCCCTCCGACATCGGCAATCAATTATTCGCCCGCTTTCCTCTCCGGAAGACGGCGGGACTTGAGTGGCGTGGTGGCGTCAAGCATGGCTACTCATCCAAGACTGCTATTTCATTGCGGCCTACCTAAATCGGTTTAAAACATTTAATAACAGTATGGCACTGACTAAATCAGCGTTGATTTAGCGCAATCAACTTGGCATAAGTGACGAATGATCTTTTTATGTTCTGAAATTGAATCCGCGTCAGAATTTGAGAATTTATGGGCGATGGTTAACTATTTTTACGATCTGCAGTGCGCTCAAAAGGAATGGCCACAATGACAATTTCAAAGAACAACTTGCCCCGATTTTCATTCCATTTCTGGCTGACACTGGGCATGCTTGTGATTTTCGTTGCAACCTTTGTCGTTTATGTTGGGGCAGAAAGGGAGATCGATCGCGTTAAAGATTCGCGGCAGCATTTATTACTGCTGGCTAATGAATTGCGCCAGTCGTCTGATGATCTTGCACGTATGGTTCGCACCTATGCGGTGACCGGAGACACCATCTACAAGCAGCGCTACCAAGAAATCCTTGACATCCAAGAGGGCAAAAAGCCTCGTCCAAGCGACTACCCAAACATCTACTGGGATATCGTGCAGCGTGACGACCAGCATGCACGGCTGCCGGGACTAACGATTCCCTTGTTGGAATTGATGCGAGGGGTTGGTTTTACTGAAGAAGAATTCGCCAAGCTGGTGGAGGCAAAAACCAACTCGGATGTGCTCACGCGTACCGAATTTGCCGCAATGGAACTAATCGAATCAACCAATCCGCCGACTGATGTAAATCGTGTCAAGGCAGCGCAAATGCTGCATGACGCAACTTACCACCAAGCCAAGGCCAACGTCATGCGGCCGATCAGTCAGTTTCAAAGAATGGTGGATCAGCGTACGCTGGAGGCCGTTCATACCGCCAAAACCCTCGCCACACAAATGTGTGTAGCCTTCATCCTGGCGGGCTTGCTGCTAGCGTTCCTACTATGGAAATCACAACGGAACTTGTACGCGACTCTGGGTGGCTCAGTGAACGAGTTGCATACGCGTATCGCCCACCTTGGCAGTGGAAATTTCTCATCCGTCATTTCGGTCGCCAAAGGCATGGAGAACAGTGTGCTGGACTGGTTGTCGGAAACGCAGATGAATCTGGCCAGAATCGACTCTCAGCGCAAAGAAGCCGAAGCAAACAATCAACGCTTGACCAAGCTTTACGCCGCGTTGAGTAAGTGTAACCAGGCCATCGTGCGTTGCACCAGCGAGGCGGAGTTATTGGAGCAAGTCTGCCGCGTTGTAGTGAATTTCGGTGGCATGGATATGGCATGGGTAGGCGTGCTTGAAGAGCATAGCAAACATATAACGCCGATCGCATCCTTTGGTAGTGGGGTGGAATATCTGAATGGGCTGCAGATTTCAGTTGAAGCCGACGGCCCTTACGGACGTGGGGCGACCAGCTCGGCGTTCCGAGGGAACTTGCCATTTTGGCGTCAAAATTTTCAACATGACCCTATCACCACTCTGTGGCATAAGCACGGTGCACGGTTTGGATGGGCATCATCTGCCGCCCTCCCCCTGCATCGTAATGATGAAGTTATTGGGGTTTTAACTCTCTATACTGATGTAGACAATGCCTTCGACGAAAATGTGCGTAACTTGCTGGTGGGAATGGCGTTGGACATAGACTATGCGCTCAAAAACTTTGAGCATGAGGCGCAGCGTAAGCGGGCAGAAGAAGCATTGCGGGAAAGTGAACAGCGTTTACGGACCATCATAGAGACTGAACCGGAATGCATAATGATCATATGCAGCAGCGGTCGAATCATGGAAATGAATGCCATAGGCCTCGCCATGCTCGAAGCTGGTTCTATAGAGGAGGTGCAACAGCATAATCTCGTAGACTTTATTCTTTCCGAGTATCACGATTCCTTTATCGCCATGCACAAGCGCGTGATGGGTGGAGAAAGTTGTATTTTTGAGTTCGAAATAAAAGGGGTCAAAGGAACACCGCACTGGCTCGAGACACATGCCGCGCCACTCAGTAATGCGGATGGCAAAATCACGATGTTGCTTGGCATTACCCGAGACATTACCGCGCGCAAGGAAGCCGAGAAACGTATTCAATACCTGGCGCATTTCGATGCGCTCACCGGACTACCGAACCGCGTCCAACTGAACAACCACGCCAAGCATGTCATTAGTTTGGCACAGCGGAGTCAAGTGCCGGTTACATTGATGTTCCTCGATCTCGATCACTTCAAGGACATTAACGATACGCTCGGCCACAGTATAGGTGATGCCTTACTGGTCGAACTAGCCAAGCGACTGCGTTTGGTGCTACGCGAGGAAGATATGGTGTCACGTCTTGGTGGGGATGAATTCATATTCTTGCTATACAGCGTCGACGCACTCGAAGCGTCCCATGTGGCGCAGAAGCTGCTGGATGTTGTCGCCGAACCCTGCAAAATAGAACAATATGATTTGAATATAACCTGCTCAATCGGTATTGCACTTTATCCGGGTGATGGCACGGATCTGGAGGCTCTTTCCAAGAGTGCCGATTCCGCCATGTATCGCGCCAAGAACGAAGGCCGTCATGGTTACAGTTTCTTTACTGCGGAAATGCAGACTCGTTCGGCGCGTCATCTGAAAGTGGTCAATGCACTACGCCAAGCGATAGACCGTGATCAACTTCAGATTTACTACCAGCCGCAGATATCCGCGCGCGATGGCCGAATTATCGGGGTGGAAGCTTTGCTAAACTGGACACACCCAGAGTTAGGTTCAGTTTCGCCAGCTGAATTCATCCCCGCCGCCGAGGAAAGTGGGCTGATCCTGCCGATTGGGGAGTGGGTGTTGAGGCATGCGGTGCGGCAGGCAAAGTCCTGGATGCAGAATGGCCTAGCCCCAATGAGTATGGCGGTGAATCTTTCCGTCGTTCAGTTTCGCCATCCTGACTTGCCTAATCTAATTACGCGCATCCTCGACGATGAGGGCTTGCTGCCGGAATATCTGGAGCTGGAGCTGACCGAAGGTGTGGCGATGCACGATCCGCAAAAAGCAATTGCCATAATGAACAGGCTACACGAGCGTGGCGTGCGCATGTCGATCGATGATTTTGGTACCGGCTTTTCATCACTGAGCCACCTGAAAAAATTTATGGTGTGCAAACTCAAAATCGATCAGTCTTTCGTGCGCGATATCTGCACCGATCCGGAAGACAGGGCTATCGTTAGCGCTGTTATCAATATGGCGAAGAGCCTTGGGCTGAAAACTATCGCCGAAGGAGTGGAAACAGCGGGGCAACTAGCGTTCCTGCTGGAACAGGGTTGTGATGAGTTGCAGGGTTATTATTATTGCAAGCCATTGCCAGCCGACCAGTTCGAGGAGTTTGCTCGATCATATGTCTGATAATCTCAAGCTCAGTCTACTTTTCAACCTTATCATTTCCTACCGAAAATACACACGAAAACTATCCTATACGGAAATGATATTGAAGTAATTGGATAGTAAGTTTTCCGCTCGGCTCCATAGCTTCAAATTTGGATTGCGATTGCAATGACCCAGTAACGCGCGAATTTACCTATCACCATGAATAACGCAGCGTGCCATGGATTGAGCCTTAGCCATCCGGCAGCAAGACACAGCGCATCTCCAAGCAAGGGCACCCAAGCAAGTAGCAATGCAGGTGTGCCATAGTATTGTATTTTCTCCACATGTTTAAGCTTATGGGTTTGAGGTAGCAACCGACCCATACCGAATGACACCATGCCGCCTAGCGTATTGCCGAGAGCGCCGAGCAAAAGCGCAGGCCAAAATAATTCCGGGTACACTTTCAGCACACTGATCAGTACAACTTCAGAGCCACCAGGAAGCAAGGTGGCGGCGAGGAAGCTGCTAATAAAAAGCGATAACAGACTGGTAGATTCAGTCATGCTAAGAAAGTTGGTGGATTCTGTTAAAACCACCTTTCCTGTTAAAAGTGAATAACAGAGCGATTAAAACTTGATCGCCGAAAAAATCTTTTTCGCCAGATTACCCGTTGCTTCAAGCGGGTTTGCGCGAATCACTTTTTCCTGTTCGGCCATCATCAGAAATAAGCCGTCCATTGCCTTGCGGGTAATGAAGTCATCCATCTTGGTATCACGCTTGTCTATCAAACCAAACGGCACACCCTTTTCAGCGAATTGATCATAGGTCTCCGCGAGCTTTACTTTCTGCATCGAAGTTGCCACGATAGGTTTAAATTTTCCAGCCAACGCAGCTTCAGTGTTTTTGCGGAAATATTGCGTGGCAGCATCATTGCCTCCCGTGAGTATCCCTTGGGCATCTTCCACGGTCATTTTATTGACTGCGCCGACTAACAGATCTTTTGCTTCTGGAACCGCTGCTTCGGCGGCCCGATTTATAGAGGTAGTCAAGTCGTCGGCATATTTTGCCATGCCAAACTTACGTAATAAGCCATCTGCTTTTTGCAGGCTTTCCGGCAGAGGAATGCGTACCTTGTCGTTACCGAGGTAACCATTCTCTTTGGAAAGATTAGCAACCGCAGTTTCTGCACCCTGAATGAGAGCTTGCTTCAAACTGGCAATTTGATCATTGTTGCTAAAACTGGCCAAATTTGTAGCAGATTTTTCAGCTCCCGTTTTTACTGGTGTGCTGCTAGAGGCGGCAGGTTCTGATTTTTGTGGGCTAGATTTGCCCAGATTGCCAAGTCCCTTGTCCAATAAACCACCAAAATCGAAAGCGTGAGCATTGCTAGCAGCAAGTGCAATAAGGGAAAATAGAACGTTTTGAATCATATGTCGAGACATCATGATATTTCTCCTGTAAGAGGTAGTTTAGGGTCGGTTCTCGATCTATTGTAAAGTTCTTGGGAAGTACTCAGATTGAGTATCGAGTATATTATTACCGATGTGGTAAAAACATGTTGGTTAGGATACATAATTCTTCTGCATAGTGAAACTGGATTAGTACATTCATGCAATCATTCGTGACTGTTAAATTTTGTGCATAGTCACCAAACCAACTCGGGGCCAATATGAGCAAACCGCTATTGATCGCTAAAGATAACAAGCAAGAACTTTTTCTATTGCCGCAAATGGCCAATCGCCACGGACTGATAACTGGTGCGACAGGAACTGGCAAGACCGTTACCCTGCAAACACTGGCAGAATCTTTCAGTCGGATTGGTGTGCCAGTATTTCTTTCTGATGTGAAGGGAGACTTGTCCGGATTGAGCAAGGCAGGTGGCAACAATCAAAAAGTTGCCGAAAGAGTCGCTCAACTCGATCTGGAAAACTTTGAACATCGCGCCTATCCCGTAACGTTCTGGGATGTATTTGGAACCATGGGCCATCCACTGCGTGCCACAATTTCTGACATGGGGCCGATGCTCATAGGGCGTATGTTGAATTTGAACGAAGTACAGCAGGGCGTGCTGGCACTAGTGTTCAAAGTGGCCGATGACAATGGGTTGTTATTACTTGATTTGAAGGATCTGCGCGCGATGTTGCAGAATGTTGGTGACAATGCAACAAATTTCACCACTGAATACGGCAACATCTCCACTGCCAGCATCGGTGCGATTCAGCGCGGCCTGCTGCAAATTGATATGCAAGGCGGTGAGAGCTTTTTTGGTGAGCCGATGCTCAATATTGCCGATCTGATGCAGACCGACGTTAATGGTTACGGCACAATTAATATTCTGGCCGCCGACAAATTAATGTCTTCGCCCAAAGTGTATTCCACTATGCTGCTGTGGTTACTTTCCGAGTTGTTTGAGAATCTGCCGGAAGCGGGTGATCTAGCCAAGCCTAGACTGGTATTCTTTTTCGACGAAGCACATTTGCTGTTCAACGATGCCCCTGATGCACTGCTCGATAAAATTGAACAAGTGGTACGCCTGATTCGATCCAAAGGCGTAGGTGTGTATTTCGTCACCCAAAACCCCGTAGATGTACCGGATAAAGTGTTGGGTCAGCTCGGCAACCGCGTGCAACACACGCTGCGCGCCTTTAGCCCACGCGACCAGAAAGCTGTGAAGGCAGCAGCTGAAACAATGCGTGACAATCCCAATTTAAATGAAGAAGTCGCCATTACTACGCTGGGCGTTGGCGAAGCACTCGTTTCATTTCTAGATGAAAAAGGTCGCCCGGCTATTGTTGAACGTGCACTCATAGTTCCGCCACAGGCTCAAATCGGCCCGATTAACGAGGCAGAACGCAAAGCCGTAATTCAGGATTCACTGCTTATGGGTCACTATGAAAAAGCAGTGGATCGCGAATCGGCTTACGAAAAAATCAAGCACCGTGTCGGCAATAAACCTGCGGAAGTTACGACAGCACAGGTTGCAAATTCCACGCAAGAAGGGACGGGTGGTGACGTTGGATTTGGCGGGATATTGGGAAGTATATTTGGCGGAAGTACCTCAAGAAGTCGTGAAGGCGTAGGTGAAGCGTTTGCCAAGAGTGCTGCCCGTGCTATTGGTTCAACAGTTGGGCGGCAAATTATTCGCGGTGTACTTGGTTCGATATTTGGTGGTAGACGGTAAGCAACATCGTATAAAGCACTTTTAAAACTCTAATTTTGGGAGCAGAAGGCTGGCTATTGCAAGCCATGAAATCTAAAGTATGCTGATCAAATCGGTTTTAGAATGTACATGAGCCAGCGACATTCTTGCTAAGGTGATCCACGCTTATACTGCCTTGGGCAAGAACACTTCAAATTGACACGCTACACTAAAGAAGTGCACCATCGTCGAAGTAGCAGCAAAGCAACAGCGCCCAGAACGCTGGAGTGGATCTACCCGAAACTAACAGCTAAACTTCATCGGCCACCTGAACCAGGATCAACACATTGAAGATGAACGAAAAATGTAGATTTAGCGCATAAAATAGCATCATGAATATAAATTCAAACGGCATCTAGTGTAGTGAACCGTAGTTAACGGAACTAATAACAATGATGCCTGTCACAT
>NZ_CAKMLL010000011.1 GCF_927797785.1 Candidatus Nitrotoga sp. BS
CTTCCTGCTCAGCCTTGAGACGAGCTGCATCAGCATCAGCCTGTGCCTTGGCTTCAGCCTGTGCCTTGGCTTCAGCCTCCACTTTCGCCATGGCCAGCGCAGCTTCCAATTCTGCTTTAATTTTTTCCGATTCTTGTTCTGCCTTGCGGCGAGCCGTTTCGGCTTCTGCTTTAGCCCTTGCTAATGCAGCTTCCTGTTCCGCCCTGGCTTTTGCCGCTTCCTGCTCAGCCTTGAGACGAGCTGCATCAGCATCAGCCTGTGCCTTGGCTTCTGCTTCTACTTTTGCTCTGACTCGCGCTGCTTCCTGTTCTACCCTGATTTTTGTCGCTTCCTGCTCAGCCTTAAGGCGGGCTGCGTCAGCATCAGCCTGCGCCTTGGCTTCAGCCTCCACTTTCGCCATGGCCAGCGCAGCTTCCAATTCTGCTTTAATTTTTTCCGATTCTTGTTCTGCCTTGCGGCGAGCCGTTTCGGCTTCTGCTTTAGCCCTTGCTAATGCAGCTTCCTGTTCCGCCCTGGCTTTTGCCGCTTCCTGCTCAGCCTTGAGACGAGCTGCATCAGCATCAGCCTGTGCCTTGGCTTCTGCTTCTACTTTTGCTCTGACTCGCGCTGCTTCCTGTTCTACCCTGATTTTTGTCGCTTCTTGTTCTGCCTTGAGGCGCGCAGCTTCAGCTTCGGATCGAGCCTTAGCAAATGCTTCAGCCTCCATTTTTGCCTTAGCCAGCGCAGCTTCCAATTCTGCTTTAATTTTTTTCGATTCTTGTTCTGCCTTGCGGCGAGCCGTTTCAGCTTCCGCTTTAGCCCTTGCTAATGCATCCTCCTGTTCCGCCTCGGCCTTTACTGCTTCCTGCTCAGCCTTGAGGCGGGATGCGTCAGCATGCTTAATTTCCGCTTCCACATTCGCTTTTGCCTGCGTAACCTTTGCATCGTCCTCTTCAGCCTCCAACTGTACCTTAGCTGATGCTTGAACACTGATAGGGTCATGCCTTTCCTCCAGACCTTCAAACGTGGGAGAAAGTGAAATATTCTTTTGAATAGGCGTCCGAGGGATCGCCATCTTAATAACGCTGCTTACCTTATCTTTATCTTGAATGAAGCCGCCATCAGTCAACTCCTGTAGCATATCAACAAGCGATTCACGTAGACTGGGCGCAGCCCGTTTCATCAACTCTTTCACGGAAGACTTATTATCGATCAAACCTAGAGCACGCTTAATATCGCTGGACAAATAATTAGTTATCCTTTTGCTTTCGTTCTCACCTTGGCTGGTTTTGATAAATATAATTTTTATATCCATACTGAGTCGTTGCACCTGAATTATCTAAATTTTCGTTACTTAATTTTCTCTACAACTAACCACATATAAACATCTATCTATTGACTGAAAAGCTTACAGCCAGTACTATAGCGGCCTTGTCAATTCCCTGATAGCTCAGTTGGTAGAGCGACGGACTGTTAATCCGCAGGTCCCTGGTTCGAGTCCAGGTCGGGGAGCCAGATATAGAACCTTGCAGTGATGCAGGGTTTTTTATTGTCTGAATCAACGGCCTGTATGGGGGGCAACTTAGGATTCCCCAGACACAATTCAATAGCGAGTTGGATATCTTGTTGAATATCATTCGAGTATCGTGGCCGTGTTAGCGGACGCACCATTAGATTACCTTAGCTTTCGTTATCGGCATCTTTGACTTTTAGTTGAGGAGGCATCCCAGAGACGCGAAGTAGTATCATGCCTGCTAGTTGTAAACTTGTAATACGTTTAGCATGGCTCCATTGATCAGCTATTTATATTTGCACCACTTGCTTTCGCAAGGAATACCATTCGAGCGTCCACCATTTCCACCGTCTATTTTCACTCCAGGACAGTTTTGCATAAAATATGTTGCTTCTTCGCAGGATGTCATTTGAGAGCAGTAGACTCTTTCATCACATCTGAAATTACTTGAATTGGCAATGCTTACTGTAGGCTCATTTAGCTCTGGTAGTCGCCGTCTAGTGTAGTGCGCCATTCTGTTTGGAACTTAATCGACTGTTGGCACGAATGAC
>NZ_CAKMLL010000012.1 GCF_927797785.1 Candidatus Nitrotoga sp. BS
TTATAAGCTTTCTCGATCAATGAATCGATTTGCTTTGGTTCAATAACTTCATTCAGATGTTCAAGTGCTTTATTGGCAAGTTCATTTAATTTATCTAATAAATTAAATGAACTGTTTGAGAAATTAGGTTTTGATTGTGAATTTGGTTGCAAGTTTGCAACTTCTTCATAGGCCGCGATGTATTGTTGAGTGCGAGTTTCTTTAATATCGAAAGAATAAGCTTGTAATTCATCACTGTTATATTCAATTGAGCTGGCTGCTTTAAATGCTGACTCAATGTTTCCGCCATAAACTTTATTGGCAACATCGCTGATTTCATTGATTAAATTCTTTATAGCTTCGCGTTCGTCTGAATCTAAATTACCTTCAATACTTATTTGATATTGCGAAGATGATTGGGCTGATGCTGATAGAGCTAAAGCTGTTTTGCTAGAGTTTTGTGACTGGATATCCGAATAGCTAATACTTGTTTGAGAACTGGAGCTGCTAGAAAGATTTATCGACACTTTATCACCATCACGAGTTGTGATCTCTATGCTGCTTTCTCGTGCTAGTGATTGGCTATAAGATAACTGTGCTTGTTTCGAAATAGAGACAGTATCATTTTTACTCAAATGTCTTGAGTGGTTATTAGTGAGCTCATTACTTGATCTAGGTAACGACTTTTCATAATCTCGCGTTGGTGCATACCTAGAAGATAAGAGGTTTGATATATTCGCTTCCATGACAATCACCAAAAAAAGTTATGAGTAACTTGTTTTAACGGCCATGCTCAATTTAAATTGAGATAAATTTGCACACAACGCATGTTTACCAATGAAATATGAATGACGACCGTCGATGAAAAGCTTAGCATAATGCACTGACGGGGGGCTTATGGGGTTCGTATCAACAAACAAAGCTCGGTAGTTAGGTTGAATGAAATGAAGCCCAACATTTTCACCGCTTACCGTAACCATCTACGCCATCACCTATTTCACATCTCAATCCGACGCTGCCATTCCCCACTCAATGGTGCTATGCGGATAGTCGGCATCGTCCGGTGGCAAGCGCCATATCGCATGCAAGTGCTCGGATAACACCACCATCGCCTGAAGTGCAAACGGATGCGCGACTTTCACCGTTTTCATGGCCGCACGCAAATCGTCGATATGCCGTACCAATAGATCGGAGCGCCGTTCGGTTAAATTAACAGTGAAGAAGTACGTGCCTCCTGCTGCATCAGCACGCGGTAACGCAAGTATTCATCCCTCTGTGTGATGGGCATCGCAAGCTCAGCTCCAACCTACGGAGCCCAACTTACCGCGTTCGAATGCTTACTCCCGACCCTTATACAACTTTCGAGAGCAGCAACTATCTGACACCTTGGTTAATAAAACCCACAGGCAACACCATGCCTAAATTGTCATGGAACGTTCTGCTAACCCGCCATTAACGAGTATCGTCTAGCCACATTCATTTCTTCAGAATGTTCGCATCAGAATCTAGTAGTTTTTTAACATCGGGAGTCCATTTTGTAAGGCCATAACTTTCACCTAGTTTCATAGCATCTTCAATAGATGCACCATGAAACCAAGCCGCACGTAATGTCATCAGTGCAGCTACTCTAACACCCGATGAACAATGAACTAATACCTTTTCATTTTCTAATTTAGTTAGCAACGAATCCAATAAACTGACGTTTTCTTTAGTAAGATCAGAACGATCAGCAATAGGAATATTGTAATAAGCCATACCTGATTTAGTAACAATTGCAGCTTCATTAAAATCGGGCATTTCCTTAGGTGGGCGCAAGTTAATGACATTCTTCACACCTGCTTTATTGAAGGCTGCAAAATCATCTGGTTTGGGTTGACCGGCTATATAGAGATTAGTGTAAGGGTGCTTTAATCCCGGCACCCCTTCCAATTCCTTAGGTATTTCAGATGCCCCGCTCGGTAGTGAAAAAGTAACGAATGAAGTGATTATTAGCAGGACTGCTGAAAAATTTTTTAACATGATCATTTCTCCTGGAGTTATAAATTAATAAGAAAACGCGACATTAAGTTTTCACAGCAAAAGCAAGTTCAAAAAGCTAAATACAACTACCTCAAGGCATTGCCGTTACAGCTCTTAAGCAAATCGAATGGCAGCACTTCCAAACTCCTCAATATATCAGGCCACTCAATGACCATTATATTCATAGCACAGCTAAGATGTCGTGACTTATCTGTAGTGGCTCGGCGTTATTTGACAACCAGACATCAGCGTCTGGCAGGGTCAAGGTTATGCCATTCCCCGCTCAATGGTGCTATGCCCTGTTGAATGTGGCCAATCAACAGGGCGAGTGACCTAGCCATGTTTTACGGGATTGTAATGAAGGTAATCGACGTGTCGCGCAAGATCAGTCTCATCCCGGATTTGATGTTCCCAATATCGCCGCTGCCAAATACCCCACTCCCGCTTGGCTTGGCGGCTGGCACGAATATGCTCGCCTTTTGCCAGCCGCCGCGAGAACCCGGCCTTGATGAGCGACCAGCGCAGCGGATAGTCGGCATCGTCCGGTGGCAAGCACCTTATCGCATGCAAGCGTTCGGGTAACACCACCATCGCCAGAAGTGCAAACGGATGCGCGTCTTTCACCGTTTTCATGGCCGCACGCAAGTCATCGAAATATCGCACCAATAGATCGGAGCGCCTTTCAACCAGATTAACAGTTAAGAAGTACGTGCCTCCGGCTGCTTCAGCACTCTAAAGGGCAGAGAAATTCTGCCTTATCCATTCTTACCCCGATACCATGCATAAGCTGGGCCACAACACGTTCGAATTGCTTCGCCACACCTTCATAGGCATTACACTTTATTCTGCTTAATGCTAAGTTTCCACTTTAAGGCTTGCCAATCGTTCATTAATCAAATAGTTAGATGTTCTTGAAATTAACAAAAAATCATTCATAATTAAATGGTTATCAAGAATCAACAAATATCTACGATTTAGCCAATTTTAAGTAGGGTTGGATAATGCTAACCATCGAAAAATGCTTCTCATCTCTACTGCTTGCTTATAGGAAATCTTATGAAACTGTCTAAAGGGCACCTCTAAAAATCCCCTATCTCTGTAATCGAATTTGCTGTGTTTT
>NZ_CAKMLL010000013.1 GCF_927797785.1 Candidatus Nitrotoga sp. BS
GTCACGGAGGATTTGGCGGAGGTGGGTTTGGTGGCGGAGGTGGTGGTTTTGGCGGCGGTGGCGCATCGGGGCGATGGTGAATGGTTATTCAGCGCATCATTAAGCATTTAATTACTGGCAGCATGGCAGTCAAGACTGCCTTCCCTGCACATTCGCTGCATGCCATTGAGCAGGCAATTCGTGAAGCCGAGGCCAAACATGCCGGACAAGTTCGCTTTGCAGTTGAAGCATCGCTCGATTTCGCTGCTCTCTGGCGCAACCAGACTGCAAGTGAGCGGGCTATTGATATATTTTCTCAATTGAGAGTGTGGGACACCGAGCACAATAATGGAGTGTTGATTTATTTGCTGCTCGCCGATCGTGACGTGGAAATTGTCGCTGACCGTGGCATACACACGAAGCTTGGAAAGGCTGGCTGGGAAGAAATTTGTCTTGAAATGGAATCGGCATTTCAGCTGGGCAACTTTGAAGCTGGAGTAATTAAGGGCATTCATTCTGTAAGTAGCCATTTACAGCAGTATTTCCCGAAAAAATCTACCTCAGTGAATGAGCTGCCAGATAAACCAGTGCTACTATAATCAGAAGATAAGCATGCATTGCTACAAGTGACTGCTGTTTTTTTCAATTTCTAAGGCATGTACTGCGCTTATCATCCCTAATATTTCCATCAGCAAATCGTTTAGCGCCGCTTCGCTACGTGGGGCTCGGTGTCCAGTCTTTCGGTTCGCTGAAATTAATCTGCTGAATTTCAGCTTATAGGCAGACCGATGCTCGCGCTACTATATCTGTGTGGGTGATCGTCAGAGCGAGTTTGATTAGTTACCATTGTTCAACAGGTTTGGTTCACAAGCTATTTATTTAGGGCAGGTTAAAAATTGTAAACAAATGTATCAAATGATTGTTTCATAATTAGCTGAGTGGTAGAATTTTTTCGTAGTCGCTGTTAGGTGTGTGTTGCTGTCGTAATATTTAAACTTACCGTGTGGCCTGTTCCACTGTTTCTAATACAAAGGAGAACCAAATGCTGAAACAAAATATCATTGCCGGATTATTGTTGGTCAGTTTGCCATTTGCTGCCCATGCTGCAGATTCTTATACTATCGATTCTCAACATACCTTCGCACATTTCAGTGTCAGTCATTTGGGTTTTTCCACTATGCAAGGTCGTTTCGATAAAAGTAGCGGCAACATAACTTTAAATCGTGCTGCAAAGAGTGGCTCGATAGATGTCACCATTGAAGCGGCTTCACTTACCACTGGTTATGAAAAGCGCGATGCCCATCTACGTTCACCGGATTTCTTTAATGTCGCCGAATTTCCCACGCTTACCTATAAATCAAATGCAGTAACATTCAAGGGTGATACGCCTGTCAGTGTAGAAGGTAATCTGACTCTGCTCGGTGTAACAAAACCGGTAAAGCTCACCATTCTTTCCTTCAAGTGCGGCAATCACCCGATGAATAAAAAAGAGTTATGTGGCGCGGATGCTGCCGCACAGATTAAACGCTCAGATTTCGGCATGAAATTTGGTCTGCCTAACGTGGGGGATGATATAAAGATGGTGTTTGAAGTGGAAGCGTATAAAAACTAGTCTTTAAATTTGTACATGCTACAGAGAAGAAATGGTGAAAAGGATGTATCACAAAAATAAAGCACACTTCTAAGATGCCGGCTTCAGTCAGCCTTCGCCTCAAGGGGCGGAGAATTGAACCTGGAGAGATTAAAACAATTATGGGCACCTCTACAAATCCAGTTTTCGTCACAATTCAGCGTTGAGAGTAAAAAATTTTCGCATACATATCAGATATATGCTGCGCTTAAATTTTTTACTCTCGCCTTGTCTTGTCTAGAAACTTGAATTTTTAGAGGTGCCCTTATTCCTGTTCTGTTTAAAGCTATTCGCCCGACAGCAGCTGCTATAAATGTCAACGGTTCATCGTGATATCGCGTTGGGATAAGATCGCTAACGAAAAAAGGAGTCTCAAATGAAACGTTTTTTATTTTCAGCGGTGCTCATCATTATTGCTGCTCCAGTATTAGCTGCTAATGTCGGAATGTCGATTAGTCTTGGCCAGCCCGGTTTTTATGGTCAAATCGATATTGGCAACTATCCAACACCTCAGTTAATCTATCGAGCACCTATCATAGTTCAACCAGTGCCTATGGGTATGGCGGTTCAACCGATGTATCTGCGCGTACCCCCAAATCACCGAAAAAACTGGCGCCAGCACTGCCGAAGATATGGTGCCTGTGGACAGCCAGTCTACTTCGTTCGGAGTGATTGGTATAACAATGTTTATGTTCCTAGCTATCGTGCTCACCGTCACTCCCACGGCAATGGGAGAGGTGTCCAAAACAGGAACTATTATAGGAACGATGGTGGTAATTATGGCGGTCATGGCAGAAACAATGGTGGTGTCCATGACAGGAGGAACTAAGTCGCCCTGAAGAAACTTCCGTAAATATAAAGAGCACCTCGAAAACCCCTTTTTTGAAGCTCTTTTGATAAAATTCACCTGTCTGAACTCGAGTCCTACCAATGCCGATGAAACTCCGTAGAGCGATCAAGCGATCAAGAAAGACCTGTTTGCCGCCGACCAGAGGCGGGAGAAGATAGACCGTCTGGGCGATCCGCTCCTGGCATTTGAAGAGCATGTCGATTTTGTTGCGCTAGCAAAAGAAGTGGATCGGCTAGCGCCTAGGCCGGAGAGCTTGCAAGGTGGTCGCCCACCGTTCCCTACCGAGACGATGGTGCGCATTTTGTTTCTGAAGCGGTGCAACAACCTCTCGGATGAACAGATGGGCGGCAAACTGATTCGCACTATCGGTCAGGCACGGGCGAATTTGCCATGACCATGATAGCGGCCAGCTACAACCTCAAGCGTCTGACTTATCTGAAGCGGGCTGGAATTGAGGCCTTCTGACGTTCGCAATTGTTAGCGCCAAATAGAAATGTCCGCTAGTTGGGGGGCACTTCCCCAAGCCTTGTAGCCGTGTCAAGGGCGGGCTTTAGCACGGCGAAGCGAACCCTTTACTCGGCGCAAAGGCTATATGCTACCGAGTGGTTGTAAGTGCAGCACTTCCGCGCTTACAACCATGAAGACAGAGCTTTTTTTGACAAATAGCGGACATTTCTACTTTGGAGAAAGCGGACATTTTCACTTAGCGCTAACAGGGTAGACGCCAATTAACAACCAGCTATTCTGCTGAGTACTTGCGGGACAAGGGGTTCAAATTCCAAGTGTCTCTCTGGCATTAAGCTTTTACCCAAACTGATTATCTGGTTGTAGTCTCGTGATTCAAAATTGCCTCCTTTATTGCCTCAATTGTAAAAAACTCAAATGGATTGGCTATGCCCCACAGGTGCAATAGATAAGGTGGTGTTGCTGACAGAAATTCCATTTAAGGGCGCCTCTAAAAATTCAATTTTCTAGACAAGACAAGGCGCGAGTAAAAAATTTGAGCGCGGCATATATTTGATATGTAAGCGATAATTTTTTTCTCGTAACGCAGTATTGTGACGAAAATTGGATTTTTAGAGGTGCCCTTAAGTGGTGGTGACAATAATATTTGATTAGTTCTCAGACTTTCAGGACTATTGGATTTATTTCTACTGCGGAGGACGTTGATTTCCGCTCATTTCATATAGAGCCGCTATCTATCTGCATCTGCTGGTTCTGGCAAGATCAATGCTCAATTGACGTTCGTTACTGATGGGCACCTCTAAAGTGAAATTCTAGGCCATGATCAGCGCTGGGGTATAATTGCGCCATTTTTTTCGCCACATTCCCTATGAACGTTTTTTACGAAGAAGACGGCGCTTTCAAGGTCGGCTCGATACTTATTGACAACACAACTTCGCTGCAAGTAGAAAGCACGCACGGTAAACGTAGTAAGATCAAAGCAGCCAACGTGCTGTTACGTTTTACCCAACCGGGGCTGATTGAATTTATGACGCAGGCGGAAGGCATCGCAGCAGACATAGACGTGGAATTTTTGTGGGAGTGCAGCTCACCGGAAGATTTCGACTTTAGTGAGTTGGCCAGTGAGTATTTTGGCCACGTGCCCAATCCAACCGAAGCGGCGGGTACCTTGATTCGCCTGCATTCCTCGCCAATGCACTTTTACAAAAAAGGCAAAGGCCGCTACAAGGCTGCACCACCCGATGCCCTTAAATCGGCGCTAGCCAGCGCTGAAAAAAAACGTCTGCAAGCTGCCTTGCAAGCGCGTTACACCAACGAGCTGATCGCTTTCACCTTACCACCTGAATTTACAGACAAGTTATCACATCTGCTGTACAAACCGGATCGCAACACCATCGAGGTAAAAGCACTGGAGGCCGCCTGCGCTGCAATTCACTTATCGGCCGCTCACTTGCTGCAGCGCTGTGGAGCAATTCCTTCCACGTATGCTTATCATTTGCAACGCTTCTTGTTTGAAAATTTCCCGCATGGAACTGATTTTTCAGAGGTCAATCTGACTGTCTGGTCCGACTTGCCACTTGCAGAGGATACTGCATTTAGCATCGACGATGCGACCACCACAGAAATCGACGATGCCTTTTCGGTTAGAGAGCTTGCCAATGGCAATTGGCGTATCGGTGTACACATAGCGGCCCCTTCATTGGGCATAGTACCCGGATCTACAGGTGACGACATCGCGATGCAGCGCATGTCCACGGTATATCTGCCAGGAGACAAGATCACCATGTTACCAGACAGCGTGGTGCAGACATTTACCCTTAGTGCCGACAAGGTTTGCCCGTCGCTCTCCATGTATATCGAAGTCGATGCCGAAACCTTGGCCGTGCTCGGCACGGAAAGCCGCATTGAGCGCATTCATATCGCCGCCAACCTGCGCCATGATACGCTGGAACCGTTATTTAACGAGGATACACTGGCAGCTGGCAAGCAGGATTTTCTCTTTGCGGCAGAGCTCACGCTTTTATGGAATTTAGCGAAAAAGCTGGAAGCAACGCGCGGCAAATCTACCGAAAATAGTATCCAGCAGGTGGATTACAATTTTCACGTGGAAAATGATCGCGTCAGCATCAGTACTCGGCAACGTGGGTCACCCATTGACAAGGTGGTGTCAGAGCTGATGATTTTCGTTAACTCGGAATGGGGCAAGTTGCTTGCAACTCACGACGTTGCGGGCATTTACCGCACGCAAAGCAATGGCAAGGTAAAGATGAGTACCGTGCCGGCGCCACATCAAGGGTTGGGCGTGGCACAGTATATGTGGTCAAGTTCACCGCTGCGCCGCTACATAGACTTAGTCAACCAGCGCCAGCTTATCAGCCTGTTGCGAGAAGAACCACCCGCCTACACTAAAAATGACACAGCACTGTTCGCTATTTTGCGCGATTTCGAGGTTGCCTACGCACTTTACAACGAATTCCAACGCAATATGGAACGCTACTGGTGTTTACGCTGGTTGGTACAAGAAAATATTCAACAGGCCGAAGCGCTGGTGTTACGCGAAAACCTGGTAAAGCTCGTGCATATCCCGCTGATTTGCCGCGTTCCATCATTACCGGAATTATCGCCTAACACGCGTGTAATCCTGGAAATAGACGAAATTGACCTACTCGACCTGAATTTCAATGCTCGCTTTATATCCTCGGTAGCGGAGGAGGCCACCGCTTGCTAGTACTGTTCAAACAGCCAATCGCAATTGCCTTAGCATTCTCGCTCGTGCTGCATGCTTTCATGCTGTTTGGCATTGGCTTCGTCTTGCCCGACCCACGCAAAGTTACTAATTTCATGCAACCGCTGCAAGTGGTACTGGTAAACAGTAAATCAAAATCACGCCCTGTTAAGGCAGATGCCTTGGCGCAACACAACCTTGACGGCGGTGGTAATACACCTGAAAATCGCCGCGCAAAAAGTCCTATGCCTGCATTGAACGATGACAAACAATTCACACCTGAGCAATCCGCACAACGCGTGCAGCAGCTCGAGCAAGGGGTCAAACTGCTTCTGGCGCAGGCGGCCAGAAGCACTCACAGCGTACCGCAACTAAAAACCCAAGGACAAGAAGAACAACAACAAAAGGCCAGTGATAGTGCGAATAACTTGGACATAGTGCAACGCAGGCTGGAGATCGCGCGTCTGGAAGCACAGATCAGCAAGAATTTTGATGCTTATCAAAAATTGCCACGGCGGAAATTTATTGGTGCACGCACCCAAGAATACCGCTTCGCACAATACATTGAAGACTGGCGCATCAAAGTAGAACGCATAGGAAACATGAACTATCCCCAAGCCGCGCGTCAGAAAAATATTTACGGCAAACTGCAACTCAGCGTTTCCATCCGTGCAGACGGCAGCTTGGAAAACGTGGAGGTGAGTCGCTCATCCCGACAGCCCATTTTGGACGCAGCGGCACGGCGTATCGTAAAACTGGCTGCGCCTTTCTCCCCACTTCCGCCAGGCATCCGCAAAGACACTGACATTCTTACTATCACGCGCACTTGGACATTTACCTCAGCCGACACTCTGCAAAGTGAATGACAGACCTCCTTTAAAATATAATTTCAAGTTTCCGCTTCGCGATGTCCTTGCCTGCCCTCTGGCTTATATTGCAAAATCGATATAGCCGAAAAATTTTCATTAACCAAAAATAAGAAAATTACCAGCGGATTCAAGTTCGAAGTGCAACACTTTGCCAATTAATGACAGGTGTCGGATGCTGCGCTTGGCAAGACACCGCACTTGTGGTCACATTCTACTATCCATGAACATGGATAACTTTGTTGAGCAGGGTTATCGCACGTTGTACATTCACGTAGATGTGTACGTTTGAGTTTTAGCGGTTTGCACCAGACCAAGCAATCTACCAGACAGATAGCGGCTAAATATTATCCTGTTGGCGTGCGTAACCAATTATGCCGGTCAATAAACGTACCAGTGTATAGCTAATGCGCATCAAAAAATGCATCCATACACCGCGCTCGCGCCACGCAGAAGGAGAAACCAGCTTTGCGCTGTGTGCAATCTCTTGCAGCAAATCTGCACGCAATGATTCAGCAAACCCTGCATCGCGAATTACCAGGTTAGCCTCGCGCGCCAACCATAGACTGAATGGATCTATATTGGATGAACCTACGGTTGCCCAATAGCCATCTACCACTGCCACCTTGGCGTGCATAAAACTTGCGTGGTACTCGTGAATTTCCATGCCTGCTCGCAGTAACTCGTCATAAAGCGCACGTGTAGCAAAGTGCTGCAGGCGGTATTCCATCTGTCCTTGCAACAGCAACACAATTCGCACTCCGCGCTTTGCCGCATCTAACAAAGCATGGCGGAAACGCTGTCCAGGCAGAAAATAGGCGTTGGCGATGATAATTTCTCGCCGCGCACTGGCAATAGCTTTGAGATAAGCGTGTTCAATGGCGCGGCGATGACGCAAGTTATCGCGCAACACGAATGCCACTTTGTGTTGCTCGGTATTCTTGTACGCAGTCAGCAGTTTTACGCGTTCGCGTTGCCGCCGAAAATTTATCCACGATACCAGCGTCCACAAACGCCGCATTACGAAGTGAATTTGCTCTGTTGTTGCTCCCAGTATCTCAACCGAGTAATCCAAACGCGGCGCTATAATCTGACCACCTGGCACATCATTAATAATATTGATGCCGCTTACAAAGGCGATACGCTCATCTACCAGCGCCAGTTTGCGGTGCAAACGGCGCAGACGGTGGCGGCGCAAGCTGAAGCGCGCGATTTCCGGACGATACCACAACACCTCTACACCCGCCCCACGCAGCTCGTTCACCCACTCATCCGGCAATTCGGCCGAGCCGAAACCATCCAGCAGCAAACGCGCCATCACGCCACGCTTGGCCGCGCGCTGCAATGCCTGCGAGATCTGACGACCGCAGGTGTCGGCGGCATATATATATGTCTCCAGATAAACCGTGCGGGTCGCGGCGTCTATCGCTTTAACCAGACGCGGAAAATATTCCTCACCGTTGCGCAACAGAGTCAGAATATGGCCATCAACCAGATGCGTACTACTCATAGTGTGAGAGTAGTGGACAGCGCAACATGGTCAGAAATTTTTCTCCACGCATGCACCTCACAGCCCAGAACCTCCAACCCGCGCACATAAATGCGATCCATACACAACAATGGTATGCCCGCAGGAAAACTGCGTGCCGGCCGGCCAAGATTTGCCTCAAATACCTCATGCAATTGCAATTCATGTGCTAACAGACGGCTGGCATTGTTACGCCAGTCATTGAAATCACCCGCGACAATAAGTCGCGCATCCTCCGGTACCATTTGCTTGATGCGCTCAATCAGCGCATTTAATTGCACTCTGCGGCCGCGTTTGAATAAACCGAAATGTACACAAATGCAATGCAGTGGCTGGTTGACTCCCCTCTGATCGGTTGTTGGCAGGTCAATTACACAATGTAGCAGGCCTCGACTCTCGAAGCGATGCGCGGAGATATCCAGATTATCCCACTCCACAATTGAGTGACGACTTAAGAGGGCATTTCCGTGATGCCCGCCTATATATACGGAGTTCTTTCCATATGCATGATGCGGCCATATCTGGTCAGCCAGAAACTCATGTTGCGGTGAAGTGGAGAAGCCATGAAGATGCCGACCATCGCGGCTGTTCTCGCCCTGCACTTCCTGCAGGAATACGATGTCGGCGTTGAGCTCGCGCAAGCGCTCTCGCAATTCGTGCAGCACAATGCGCTGGTTGAAATGAGACAAACCCTTGTGAATGTTATAGGTGACGATGTTCAGTGTGGTCATAAGTGCTTCATCAATACCGCATCAGCAGACCACATATCATTACAATATACGCAATGAGCTTGTTGTTAGCTGCAACCATCCGTCAAGCGTTACCTATGCCTCGAGTTGGAAGGTCGATTTGACGCGCGAAATTCAGCATACGTTCGATAGATACCTTGGCATGACGGCCGATTTCCGGATCAACATAGATCTCATTTTTCCCTCTTTCCAACACTTCAACGAGATTTAACAACCCGTTCATCGCCATCCACGGACAGTGATTACAGCTAGTGCAAGTCGCGCCCTCTCCAGCCGTAGGTGCTTCGAGAAACACCTTATCAGGCGATAAAGTTTTCATCCTGTGCAGGATACCGTTATCGGTCGCAACAATAAATTTGTTCGTAGTCAAACTCTGCGTTGCCTTAATGAGCTGCGTGGTGGAACCCACCACATCAGCAAGCTGGATGATTGCCGAAGGGGATTCAGGATGCACTAGCACCTTGGCATCCGGGTGTTGTACCTTGAGTTCAGCCAACTCCTTGGCCTTGAACTCGTCATGCACCACACAGGTGCCTTGCCACAACAACATGTCGGCACCACTTTGTTGCTGAATATAATTGCCAAGATGGCGATCCGGTGCCCACAATATTTTCTGCCCCTGTTCCTTAAGATGTTTAACGATAGGCAACGCGATAGAGCTGGTTACCACCCAGTCGGCGCGTGCCTTCACCGCCGCACTGGTATTGGCATATACCACCACGGTGCGATCCGGATGTGCATCGCAGAAGGCAGTAAACTCGTCCACCGGACAACCAAGGTCAAGCGAACAGTTGGCATCCAGATCAGGCATTAACACTCGCTTTTCCGGGTTGAGGATTTTCGCTGTTTCACCCATGAAACGCACCCCCGCCACCGCTAACGTTTGCGCCGGATGCTGATGGCCGAAATTGGCCATATCAAGGGAGTCAGATACACAGCCACCTGTGGCATCGGCCAAGTCCTGCAAGTCCGGATGCACGTAATAATGCGCCACCAGTACCGCATCCTGTTCTTTTAACAATCGTTTGATGCGCTCGATCAGCATAGCTTTTTCACCGGGCTCCGGTTCACGCGGCTTCTTCGCCCAAGCTGTCGAAGTGGCACAACCGGGATGCTCGTAGGCAATCGATATCATGCCATCCTGCTTTTCAACTTCCTTCATTTGAAAATCTTTCGTTCACTATGTATGGACGGTTTCAGCCCTCAGCTTTTTGAGGCAACTGCAAAATCGCTTCTCGGTTGCTTGGCGAAAACACCAGCCCCGCAGCTTCCTGCCAAGGCAACCATTGATAGCTGAGATGTTCCCGTGGTGATAATTGGACAGGAAGCACGCGGGGTAATTCCAATCCAAATACATGCTCAGTGTTGTGCCTAGTACCGGGCGCATAGCGATGCTGCCAGTTGGCATAAATTTCATAGATATTTTTGGCTTGCCAGTCCACCAAAGTATAGTGATTGGCATCCAAGCCAGTCTCCTCGAACACTTCACGCACAGCTGTCTCGCACAAAGACTCACCTTCATCCTGGCTGCCGGTAACTGATTGCCAAAAGCCTGGGTGGTCAGCGCGTTCCAGAAGCAACACTTCAAAATCCGAGGTATAAATCACCACTAATACCGAAATTGGTAATTTATATTGCATAGATAGCGCTAGCAGAAAAAAACCCAGAATGGTTTATCTTGCGATTTCCAGAAAGCTATCGTCTCAACAAAAATTTCCATAACAATATTGTGATCCTCGGCAGTCATCCCGAGTGTGCCATTATCGTTACGCAACAGCAGCACATAACCGAAAGCGGGTTGCCAAGAAAAATCACTCAATGTATCGGCCAGCGCATCCCAATTGCTTCCAAACCAATCCGGCGCATGGACTACTTGAGCGATGGCAGCGATAAAAGTCTCCTTGCCCTCTATCTCAGCCAAATCAATCTCGAACAAGACGTAACCTGCCCCAGCTACTGCTGCATACAACTCGTCCAAGCGACAATTCAGTCGGTATGCACCTGCCTCTTTCACATCTTTTAAGCATAGCGACAAGTTATCCATATTATTCAATGATGCGCCGAAAAGTCCGGTAATGGTCTGCGCTGTAATAACACTCAACAGGTTGGCCACAGACAATGCGCCGTGCGCCACGATTACGCACTCCAGGCGTTTTTACCGTATACTCATGGTAATAGCCTCGCTCGCGCTTGGGTAAGCGTTTTTCGAAATTACTGAATATCATACCGTCACGTGCATATAAAAATGGGCCACCCTGCTTAATGAGATGCAGGGTTTCACGCCCTTCCAGCGGTAACGCAGACGCAGCAATAACAGGCATGTCACGGTCATTAGATGACCCCAATGCATAAGCATAAGTTTGTATTGAAACCAGTGCCAGTACTATTGCAAACAAGAAAAATAAAGAATGCAGGATGAACCGTGCACTAACCATGCTCATCTTATTAGTCTCCACTACATGTCCATGCAGCATGCTAAATTCATTCCTGCTATCTCTCAATATTGCGATATAGAACGCACATGCAGGTGTTTTTTACAAATTTTAAGCACATTACACTGCCACTCTATTCCTTCGTCACTTCCACCGTCGTTTGCACTTTCTGACGTAAACGAATATGCAGCTCGTTTAGTTGTTTTTCGTCAACAGCACTAGGCGCTTGTGTTAACAAACACTGCGCGCGCTGGGTCTTGGGGAAAGCAATCACGTCACGGATCGATTCCGAACCGCTCATTAGCGTAACGATGCGATCCAGGCCGAAGGCCAATCCGCCATGCGGTGGCGCGCCATATTGCAATGCATCGAGCAGGAAGCCAAATTTCAATTGCGCCTCTTCTGCACCGATGTTGAGCGCGCGGAATACTAATGACTGAGTTTCTTCCTTATGAATACGCACCGAGCCGCCGCCGAGTTCCCAACCATTCAAGACAATGTCGTATGCTTTCGCTAGGCAACGTCCGGGTTCGCTTTCCAACAGGTGAAGGTGCTCGTCCTTGGGTGCAGTGAAAGGGTGATGGCAGGCATCCCAACGTTTGGCCTCATCATCGTATTCAAACATGGGAAAATCAACCACCCATAGCGGGGTCCAGGCTGCGCCACTGACATATTTTTTTTCATGGCCAATCTTGGTACGTAACGCGCCTAACGCGTCATTTACCACCTTGGCTTTGTCCGCTCCGAAGAAAATCAAGTCGCCATTCTGTGCACCAGTGCGAGCTATGATATCTTTTAGCGCGTCTTCATTCAGGTTCTTCACAATAGGCGATTGCAGACCAGATTCGTTCAACTGAGTCACGTCATTGACTTTAATATAGGCCAAGCCGCGTGCACCGTAGATACCAACGAATTTGGTGTACTCATCTATTTCGCCGCGCGTAAATGAGCCACCACCCGGCACACGCAAGGCTGCTACGCGCCCGTTAGCTTGATTGGCAGGAGCAGAAAACACCTTAAATGCAACACCTTTTACCGCATCAGTGACATCGGTAATTTCCAGTGTCACTCTCAAATCGGGCTTGTCTGAACCGAAACGCGCCATCGCCTCAGCGTGAGAAATACGCGGAAACGGATTGGGCAAAACGGTACCCAACACCTCTTTGAATACGGTACGAAGCATTTCCTCCATCAGCATCATAATCTGCTCTTCACTCAGGAATGATGTCTCAACGTCCACTTGAGTAAATTCCGGTTGGCGATCTGCGCGCAAATCTTCGTCGCGGAAACATTTAGTAATTTGATAGTAACGGTCGAAACCTGCCACCATGAGCAGCTGCTTGAATAGCTGCGGCGATTGCGGTAACGCAAAAAACTCGCCTGCATGAACGCGCGATGGCACCAGATAGTCGCGCGCACCTTCCGGTGTGGATTTGGTCAGCATCGGCGTTTCGATATCGATGAAACCCTTTACATCCAGGAAACGACGGAACGCCATTGCTGTCTTGTAACGCAGCATCAAATTTTTCTGCATCTGCGGACGCCTTAGGTCAATCACGCGGTGTGTCAGCCGCACGTTTTCCGACAGATTTTCGTCATCCAATTGGAACGGCGGCGTGAGCGCGGCATTCAGCACTTCGATTTCATGGCATAGAATTTCGATCTCGCCACTACCAAGGTTGCTGTTGGAACTGCCTTCCGGGCGACGGCGCACGCGACCGCTGATACACAGTACAAATTCGCTGCGCACCGATTCAGCAATTTTGAACATGTCAGCACGGTCCGGGCCACATACCACTTGTGCCAGCCCCTCGCGGTCACGAAGATCAATAAAAATCACCCCGCCGTGGTCACGGCGACGGTGTGCCCAGCCACACAAAGTAACAACTTGGCCAAGATTTGAAACGTTAAGGTGTCCGCAGTAATGAGTTCGCATATTTTTAATAAGTTAATCTAATCAATCGGGAGGTACATCATGTTGTGGCGGGTAATAGATCACGGGGGTGGCCACTACGCCCATTGAAACAATGGATTTCAGAGCCATATCCACGCTAATATTAATTTCGAGGGTATCAGCACGGCGCACGTAGAAATAAAACCCATTTACAGGGCTGGGAGCAGTGGGAATAAATACCCCCACATACTCATCTTTAAGTTGTTGCGCTACCTCACCCGGAATAGTGGTCTGGAATGCCAACGACCATGCCTCGGGGTGCGGAAAGCGCACCAGCAGTACCTTACGAAAAGCAAGTCCATTACTGGATAATAGCGTATCGCTAACCTGTTTCACGCTGTGGTAAATACTACTTACCACAGGAATGCGGCGTAGCAGACCTTCCCAGTAGCGCAATAAACGCTGTCCGAGAACATTGTGCACCAGCAAACCGGTACCGAGCACAATCACCACGGTGAGAATTACGCCCAAACCGGGAATGTGAATACCGAGGAGTTTATCTGGATACCAATTCACTGGCAGTAGCAGCAGGCTCTGGTCTAGCGTGCTAATCGTCAGATCCAGAACCCAGATGGTAATGCCAAGTGGAACCCACACCAATAGTCCGGTGAGCAAATACTTTTTCACCCGTTGCCACCCGCAGTCGGCGTAACAGGATTAACGGCTTTAGCAGCTGGCTCCGCTTTAGTTTCGGGCTTGCTGCCCGAATTCTTAAAATCCGTAGCGTACCAGCCACTTCCTTTGAGTTGAAAGCCAGCAGCTGAAAGTTGCTTGCTGAATGTAGGTTTGCCACATGTAGCACATACGGTCAACGGCGCATCGCTGATCTTTTGCAAGACATCTTTTTGCGCACCACAACTGCTGCAACGATATTCGTAAATAGGCATGGCCTCCTCCTATGGATTCAAAAAGGCGTGCATTATACCGCAGCATTACGCCAGATGCCTGAGTCCAACCCATCCAATGTCCACTCTCCAATCCGGTAACGGATCAAGCGCAAGGTAGGGTAACCAACCGCAGCTGTCATGCGGCGTACCTGACGATTTTTACCCTCGCGAATAATCATTTCCAGCCAACTGGTTGGTTTATTTTTACGCTCGCGGATCGGAGGAATTCGCCGCCATAAATTTACCGGCTCTTCCATCAGCCTTGCCATAGCAGGTAACGTAACAAAATCAGGCAGCTTTACCCCATTCCGTAATTGCGCTAGTGCCATCTCGCTTGGCTTACCTTCTACTTGCACCCAATAAGTTTTGGCTAGCTTGTAAAGTGGATCGGTAATGTGGTGCTGCAACAAACCGTCATCAGTGAGCAACAGCAAGCCTTCACTATCAGCATCCAGCCGTCCCGCTGGATAGAAGTCGGGAACCGCGATATAATCTGCCAGCGTTGGATGCAAGCCGTCACGGCTAAACTGACAGATCACACCATAAGGTTTGTTGAACAACAGGATGCGGCTCATCCGATATTCCCACTCACTAAATCGATCCATATTACCCCAAGCTTTTCATCGGGGATGAGAAAATACATGACCCAACACATCAAAATACCGTCTCAAGGCCAGAAAATTACCGTCAACAATGACCTCACACTGAATGTACCAGATCAACCCATTATTCCTTTTATTGAAGGTGACGGTATAGGCGTGGATATCACCCCTGTCATGCGACGCGTGGTGGATGAAGCGGTCACCAAGGCTTACCATGGTAAACGCCAAGTTGCATGGATGGAAGTATATGCGGGCGAAAAAGCGGTAACTGTCTATGGTAACGATACGTGGCTGCCGGATGAGACGGTAGAAGCAGTGCGCGACTATGTTGTGTCTATTAAAGGCCCGCTGACTACTCCTACTTCCGGTGGCATGCGCTCGCTCAATGTGGCGTTGCGCCAAATTCTTGACCTATATCTATGCCTGCGCCCAATTCGCTGGTTCAAGGGCGTTCCTACTCCTGTGACAGCACCAGAAAAAGTAGATATGGTGATCTTCAGAGAAAACACAGAAGATATTTATGCGGGGATCGAATGGGAATCAGGTTCACCAGAAGCTAAAAAAATAATCCATTTTTTACAAAATGAAATGGGTGTGACGAAAATCCGTTTCCCAGAAACCTCTGCTATCGGCATCAAACCGGTATCTATCGAAGGCAGTGAACGTTTAATTCGTCGCGCCATCCAGTACGCTATAGATCATAAGCGCAAGTCTGTCACCCTGGTGCATAAGGGCAACATCATGAAGTTCACGGAAGGCGGCTTCAAAAAATGGGGCTACGAACTCGCCAAGCGAGAGTTCGGTGGGGTAGACATTGACGGTGGGCCATGGCTAAAACTGCCTGAAAAATATGGAAGCGGAGGCATTATCATTAAAGATGTAATTGCTGATGCTTTTTTACAACAAATTTTGTTGCGTCCTGAAGAGTCTGACGTTATCGCCACCTTGAATCTCAACGGCGACTATATATCTGATGCTCTGGCAGCAGAGGTTGGTGGGATTGGTATCGCGCCGGGTGCCAATTTGTCGGATAGTATTGCCATGTTTGAAGCCACCCACGGCACCGCACCGAAATATGCTGGCAAAGATTACGTCAATCCTGGTTCATTGATACTCTCAGCTGAAATGATGCTGCGACATATTGGTTGGCCGGAAGCCGCCGATCTAATTATCAAGGGCATGAACGGGGCAATCGCCGCCAAGACCGTCACCTATGATTTCGCACGGCTGACCCAAGGATCACAACAAATATCGTGCTCTGCATTTGGCGAAGCAATCGTTAAAAACATGTAACTATAATAGTGGGGCGCCTCTAAAAATTCAAATTACTAGCAGCCTGTCGGACTTGGAGAGTCATCGCGAAAATTTGCCGAGTGAGAGTAGATTTTGACAATTTTTAGAGATGCCCGGCTAGCTGGCTGGGCGTGATCAAGAGCTTATCTTTGGCGGTTACCCTCTAATATAAATCAGCTGAGAACGGTGTTTTTAACTGCAAGGCTCTAGAATAAAGTGCATTCTTTCGTTTCATCCGTTGACCTAGACTCATCTTTTTCGTCCGCATATCTGATGCGTGGACGTCAATATTATCTTGAGAACAGAATCACGGCGCTAAATATCAGCCCAAATGGCGACTTGGTTACCGCACTTGTCGCAGGTTCAAATAAAAATCACTATCAAGTCAATATCCTTTTGCATGCGCAGCTGGGAGGTCATGTCTTTGTCAACGGGGAGTGCAGTTGCCCGGTAGGCTACAACTGTAAGCATGTTGTAGCAACGCTGATCAAGGCTCAAGCTGAATCCCCGCTTGAGGTTCCTGCGCCATCTGAGAAACCATCGCCAAATGTTATGGGCTTGCCCGATGAAATTTCTATCTGGCTAAATGACATGTCGCGCGCAGTCATACCGACACTAGGCCGCGATTATTTACCACTAAACGTGTCGCAGCGTTTACTGTACGTCTTAACATTAGGTGAGAGTAAGCCAGAGAAAGTGGATGTAACATTTTTCACTGTCCGATTGCTCAAGGCTGGTGGGTTTGGCAAAAAAACGCTTCATAGTTCCATAGCCAACCTCGTTACCGGCGCGGCACCACACTATTTTACCGAGCGGGACCAGGAAATCGTCACTGCATTAAACTTGATACGTGCGACGGGCGGCTATTTAGCTGGTGCACAGGGTGCTCGGTGGATGTCAGAAATGATCACCACCGGCAGGTGTTTCTGGGAAACATCTGATTCCATACCTCTGTCTCTTGGTGAAAAATGCGTCACGCAGCCTGTTTGGACCATAGACACACAGGGAAATCAGCGGCTACAGGTTGAAACAACACCGCCATCACAGGTGCTACCGTTTTCCCCCCCTTGGTATATCAATGAAATCGAATTGGTCTGCGGCGAATTGGATATCGGCCTGCCCGACGAAATTGCTTACGCTCTGCTTACTGCACCAGCAATTCCATCGGCACTGGCTGACCAAGTCGGCAAGGAATTGATAAAAAATCTACCCGGTGTAAAGGTTCAGCTGCCACAGGTTCTGCGAGAAAAAAAGGTAAGTGATCGACACCCTGTTCCATATTTACGTTTTTATACAGTAGGTTTAAATCCGCCGCCTTTTTTGGGCTCTTTCCATTTTAAAGATGACTTCGACGATGAGCCTAAAACTCTCGACTTGGTGCGCCTTGAATTCGACTACGGTGGCGTGCGAATTGACGCTATGTCAGCCGAGAAGTCAATAGCACAGCGTAGTGGTGATGAACTGTTGCGCATCGACCGCGATACCATCGCCGAAGAAAATTATTCCGGCGAACTCGCCAGTTTAGGGTTTTTCTTTGTTGATCTGTCGATTTTTTCCGAATTACATAAAAAACACAATGGTTCTTTAATTCTGGGCGGGGATGACAAAGAGTGGATCAACTTTTGCCTAGTCAACCTACCCGATTTGCGAGCCTCTGGCTGGCAGATCGAAATGGAGCCAAGCTTCAATTTTCGTTTCGCAGAGATTGAAGGCTGGACCGCAACTGTCAACGAGGATGGTGGTAACAATGACTGGTTCAGCATCGAGCTGGGTATTCAGGTAGACGGACTGCCCGTCAACTTACTACCCGTCTTGCTGGATTTGATTCGCCAGTTCCCAGAACAAATGAGCACGCAGGCACTAGCGCAGCTTAGCGCTGAAGATGTGCCGCTCGTAGCCCGCCTTGCTGATGGCCGCTTGGTGACGTTACCGATTTCCCGCATACAAAATATCCTGTCAGTAATGGTGGAGCTGTTTGATAAGGACACAGTGCATAATGTGCAGCGAATCGAGTTATCTGCGGTTCAGGCGGGGCGCCTGGCAGAGCTAGACGATGTTGCGGGTTTGCGCTGGCTGGGCGGTGAGCGTTTACGTGAACTAGGACGCAAACTGCGCGACTTTCATGGGATTCAGCTGATTGCGCCACCAGCTGGCTTGAAGACCAATTTGCGGGGCTATCAACAAGAAGGGCTTAACTGGCTGCAATTTTTGCGCGAATATGAACTGGCTGGCATTCTAGCTGATGACATGGGGTTAGGTAAAACCGTGCAGGCTTTAGCCCATCTTCTAGTAGAAAAAGAATCCGGGCGCATGAACTGCCCTAGCCTGGTGGTCGCACCCACCAGCCTGATGTTTAACTGGCTGCGGGAAACAGAGCGTTTTGCACCGGATTTACGCGTATTGGTATTGCAGGGACAATTGCGTAAACAACATTTCGAAGCTATCGGGGCTTATGACTTGGTGCTCACCACCTATCCCTTGCTACCACGCGACAAAGAGGTATTGATTGGGCAAGAATTTCATTTGCTAATCCTTGATGAAGCCCATATTATTAAAAATCCTAAGTCGCAAGCCACTCAAATTGTTCATCAAATCAAAGCGCGCCACAGGCTAGCACTCACTGGCACACCCTTAGAAAATCACCTTGGCGAATTGTGGTCGCTATTTCATTTTCTCCTGCCAGGATTATTGGGCAATGACAAAAATTTTCGCAAGCTGTTCCGCACACCCATTGAAAAGCAAGGTGACAATACCCGTCGCGCGGTGCTTTCACGCCGTATTGCTCCATTCCTGCTACGCCGAACTAAAGCACAGGTAGCCAAAGAGTTACCACTCAAAACAGAAATTATTCGCTCCTGCGAACTATCCGGCGCTCAGCGCGACTTATACGAAACTATCCGGGTAGCTATGCATGAAAAAATACGTCTGGAAATCGATAAGAAGGGCATGAATCGCAGTCATATTATTATTCTTGATGCGCTGCTTAAATTGCGTCAAATCTGTTGCGATCCCCGTCTGCTTAAATTGCCTGCTGCTAAGCAGGTAACACATTCAGCAAAGCTGGAGCTCCTTATGTCCTTGCTGCCAGATATGGTCGAAGAAGGACGGAGTATCCTGTTGTTCTCTCAATTTACCTCTATGTTGGCATTGATAGAATTGGAGCTTGTCAAATTTAATTTACCCTTTGTCAAACTTACCGGAGATACCCGCGATCGCGCCACACCAGTAAAACGTTTTCAGAGTGGAGAAGTCCCCATTTTCCTGATTAGTCTCAAAGCGGGCGGTGTTGGGCTGAATCTTACCGCAGCCGATACTGTAATTCATTACGATCCATGGTGGAACCCTGCGGTAGAGAATCAGGCCACTGACCGCGCTCATCGCATAGGCCAGGAAAACCCGGTTTTTGTATATAAGCTAATAACTGAGAGCACAGTAGAAGAAAAAATTATTGCAATGCAAGGGAAAAAACGTGACTTGGCGCAAAGCATTCTGAATGATAACGGAGAGGCTATTGCTCCTCTATCTACAGAAGAATTGGCAATGCTATTCGAACCGTTGCAAACAATATAGACTCGGCCACCGAATAGATTGATTATATCTCCCGGATCTTTGGCCTTCATGGGTATGATGAACGCACGCTTTGATGGATGAGTGAGGTATACGTGGGCGAAGATTCGTTCTAGCGTTAATCAAAGATCGCTCAACTTCTGTAACCTCACCATAAACAAATGCTATATGACAAAACAGATTTAAAAAAGCCCGCTTAAGCGGGCTTTTTTATTTATCCAGAAGCTAACTTAAGGTGCCTGAATATTCGCAGCTTGTTTACCTTTAGGGCCTTGAACAATATCAAAAGTAACTTGCTGTCCTTCTTTAAGAGACTTAAAGCCACTCATAGTAATTGCGGAAAAATGCGCAAATAAATCTTCGCTACCATCATCCGGAGTAATAAAACCATATCCTTTTGCGTCATTGAACCATTTTACGGTACCGTTTGCCATGTCTTACTTCCTTAACTAAAAAACCGGGTGGATCCCCGTTAAACTGTTTGAATTCAAAGAGCGTACATGGCAAAACCAGTACTGTAGGTAAATTGCATTCAAACACCCATGCGCTTTTTACTCTTGTTTGAGCGATTTCGTCAAGACTTATGCACTATATTTTCAGAAGCACTTGAAAAAACCTCATGAATCATCGAACATACCGCTATACATAAATCTAACAACAATAACTATGGCAACGAAATATGAAAACACATCCTTACTGAAACCAGAACGGAGCAAGATAAAGCCACCCAAACTATATAAGGTACTGCTGTTTAACGATGAATTCACAACGATGGATTTTGTCATTGAAGTGTTGCAAACATTTTTTTCGATGAACCGTGAACAGGCCGTCCAATTGATGCTCAAAGTTCATAATGAAGGATTAGCAATATGCGGAGTCTATACTAAAGATATCGCAGAAACGAAGGTGGCACAGGTATCGGCATTTGCCAAACAGCACGGACATCCGCTACGATGCGAATTAGAGGAAACATAAATTATGATCGCGCAAGAACTTGAAATCAGCCTACACTTGGCTTTCGTTGAAGCACGCCAGAAACGCTTCCAATTTATCACGGTGGAGCACCTACTACTTGCCATGCTGAATAATTCGTCAGCGGCACATGTATTGCGCGCCTGCGGGGCAGATATTGAAGAGTTGCGCGCAGTACTAACCGACTTTATTACTACTCATACACCGGTAGCACCCGGTAACAGCGAAGTAGACACACAGCCCACTGTTGGCTTCCAGCGAGTCATCCAACGCGCCATCTTACACGTGCAGTCTTCTAACAAAAAAGAAGTTTCCGGCGCCAACATTCTGGTTGCCCTGTTTAGCGAAAAAGATTCTCATGCCGTGTTTTTCCTGAATCAACGTGCTATCACTCGGCTGGATGTAGCGAACTATATCGCACATGGAATCGACAAAACGGATCAATCAGGTACCCAGAAATCATCTGACTCCGAAATAGATCAAGAATCGAACCAGAAGAGCGCCCTGTGCGACTTTACTCTTGATCTCAACGCCCAAGCTTTGGCTGGCAAAATCGACCCACTAATTGGACGCGAAACCGAGCTGACGCGAGTTATTCAAACCTTGTGCCGTCGCCGCAAGAACAATCCACTACTCGTCGGTGAAGCTGGTGTCGGCAAGACGGCTATCGCCGAAGGCTTGGCACGCCGGATCAATGAAAACAACGTGCCAGAAATTCTCAAAAACGCTCATATATATGCATTAGATATGGGCGCACTACTGGCCGGCACTAAGTATCGCGGCGACTTTGAGCAACGCTTGAAAGCTGTACTCAAAGAGTTAGCCGATGAGCCTCATGCCATTCTGTTTATCGACGAAATACATACATTGATAGGCGCTGGCGCAGCTTCGGGCGGCACCATGGATGCTTCCAGCTTACTCAAGCCTGCACTTTCAAATGGCACACTTAAATGCATAGGCGCCACTACCTATCAAGAGTATCGTGGCATTTTCGAGAAAGATCATGCCCTATCGCGCCGTTTCCAAAAAGTAGATGTACCAGAACCCTCAGTTGAGCAGACCATTGAGATTCTAAAAGGGTTAAAGTCTCGCTTCGAAGCTCATCACGGCATCAAATACAGCGCTGCTGCACTTACCAGCGCAGCCGAGCTTTCATCGCGTTTCATCAATGACAGACATCTTCCTGACAAAGCAATTGACGTGATAGATGAAGCCGGTGCAGCTCAACGCATACTGCCAAAATCAAAGCAAAAAAAACTTATCGGCAAGCATGAAATCGAGGAAATCATAGCTAAGATTGCGCGCGTACCCTCGCGAACTGTTTCTTCCGATGATCGCAATCTGTTGAAAACACTGGATCGCGACCTCAAATCCGTTGTGTTCGGCCAGAATGCCGCTATTGACGTGCTGACACGCGCCATAAAAATGTCCCGGAGTGGCTTGGGCAATCCACAAAAACCCATTGGCAGCTTTTTATTTTCTGGCCCTACCGGTGTGGGTAAAACCGAAGTAGCCCGTCAACTTGCCTTTGCAATGGGCATGCCGCTACACCGCTTTGACATGTCTGAATATATGGAACGTCATGCCGTATCGCGCCTTATTGGTGCACCACCTGGCTATGTCGGTTTTGATCAGGGCGGCCTACTCACCGAAGCAATCAACAAGCAACCTCATTGTGTGTTACTACTAGACGAAATTGAGAAGGCACACCCGGACATTTTTAATATTCTGTTGCAAGTGATGGATCACGGCACGCTCACTGACAACAACGGGCGCAAGGCGGATTTCCGTAACGTGGTGATTATTATGACCACCAATGCGGGCGCCGATGCGTTAAGTAAGGTACAAATAGGTTTCACCAAGAGCGGAATGAGCGGTGACGAAGCGGCCGAAATCAAGCGGCTTTTCACCCCGGAATTCCGTAATCGATTAGATGCCACTATTTCATTCTCCGCGCTTGATAAAGAAGTTATTTTACTCGTAGTAGACAAATTCCTGATGCAGCTCGAAGAACAACTACACGAGAAAAAAGTTGAAGTTATCTTCACCGACGTGCTCAAAGACTACCTAGCGAAGACTGGCTTTGACCCACACATGGGAGCACGCCCTATGGCGCGTTTAATCCAAGACACTATACGTAGCGCGCTAGCTGACGAATTATTGTTCGGTAAACTATCCAACGGTGGCAAAGTGATTGTCACCGTAGATAAGGACGAGAAGGTACAACTGGAATTTACGGAAGAAGTTGCCGTTGCCTAATTTTCATTACCTTAATCACCTTGATAATTCATTAACTCGCCAAGCAACCTCATATTAGTTTGGTTATATATAAAACATTTTGGTAACTACTCACCCCATCCCTCAAGAGCCTTACCCGCCAAAGCGATTTGAAT
>NZ_CAKMLL010000014.1 GCF_927797785.1 Candidatus Nitrotoga sp. BS
AATGTTAGCGCAGTAATCGGCGGTTGCCGAAAATCGCGCCGAAGAAACAAGAGATCATTAGTTGTGGCACAGTAGCATTGACGCTGCAAAAGCCGTTAGTTCAATGGTGCATATTTGCCCGAATGTTAGCGTGGTTATGGGTTACGTCATCGATATTGGTGAATCTCTGAAGGGAGTTTTCCTTTGAGTGATATCCCGTTTAAGAGATTGAGCAAGACGACGTACTCGACGCAGTGTCATTTTTATCCATCGTATTCATGCCACTATGGAGGAAATAATGTCTCAATGCAAACCTCGTCAGCCGAGCAAACTTAAGCTTTCATCTGCAAGTATTCATATCACCCATCCCAATGCTGCTGGAATCGATATTGGCAGTGGCGCACACTTTGTTGCTGTGTCACCGGAAAGGGATGATCAGCCAATACGTGAATTCAAAAGTTTCACTTGTGACCTCAACGCGATTGCTGATTGGCTAGCCGTATGTAAAATTGACACGGTCGCGATGGAGTCCACGGGCGTGTACTGGATTCCCTTATTTGAGTTACTTGAATCGCGTGGCTTTACGGTCTTTTTGGTCAATGCGCGTCACGTCAAGAACGTCTCTGGTCGTAAATCGGATGTCCTTGATTGCCAATGGTTGCAACAACTAATGAGCTATGGTTTATTGAGCGGATCGTTTCGTCCCACAGAAGAAATATGCGTCTTACGCTCCCTATGGCGGCAACGCAGCATGCTTTTACGTGACCAAGCTCGTCAAGTACAACATATGCAAAAAGCGCTGACACAAATGAACATCCAGCTTGCCAATGTTATTTCCGATATTGTCGGCACCACGGGGCAACAAATACTCAGAGCGATTATTGCCGGCGAGCGCAATGGCGTTACGCTCGCAAAAATGCGCAATGGGCGTATTGTTGCAAGCGAAGATGAAATTGCCAAAAGTTTACAAGGCAATTGGCGCGCCGAACACCTGTTTATTCTCAAGCAAGCAGTGGGGCGATTTGACTTTATCGGCACACAATTGGACGAGTGTGATCAGGAAGTTCAGCAGCAATTAATTGCGTTGCAAATGCACGATCGCGAACCTGGCAAAGGAAAAAGAGGCGGCTCACGCAACGCACCCGCTTACGATTTGCGAACCCGCCTATTCAAAGTGTGTGGAGTTGATTTGACACGCATTGATGGCATCAACGTCACCACCGCGATGGCAGTGATTTCCGAAACCGGCACTGACATGAGACGTTTTCCAAGCACAGGCCATTTCACGAGTTGGCTTGGTTTATGCCCTGGCACCAAAATCACTGGTGGAAAAATGATGAGTGGCAAAACCAAGAAAGTGGTGAATCGCGCAGCGCAAGCACTTAAACTGGCGGCAGCATCCCTGCGTCGCAGTCAATCATCACTAGGCGCTTATTACCGCCGACTGTGCTCACGCATGGATAAACCAAAGGCAGTTACAGCAGTAGCGCATAAATTGGCAAGACTCATTTATACGATGCTCACCAAGGGCGAAGAATATACCGATCAAGGGCAAGAATACTACGAAGAACGCTACCGCGAACGAGTGCTACATCATCTAGCTCAAAAAGCTGAAAAAATGGGAATGAAACTGGTCTTAAATG
>NZ_CAKMLL010000015.1 GCF_927797785.1 Candidatus Nitrotoga sp. BS
TCATTCGTGCCAACAGTCGATTAAGTTCCAAACAGAATGGCGCACTACACTAGCGACATTAATGAAATAATTTCGCCTCGCGCTGCTGAAATCAACTCCAGGTCTTTTGAAAAAGCTACGTGATCGTTATTTTCGTACTCCACTCCAAAAATATTGTGTGAGTGATAACCTAAAATAATTCCTTTCATACTTTGTAACTCCAAATGGGTCGTCGCTATTGCATGCGCAGATTAAAAGCAGCAATGCTGACCAAGGGTCGTGCGGCTATGCAAGAAGAACCCCCATGCCGTTTTTGCTCTGACTGAACCACATGACTGAAGCCCTTTGCCACTGAGTCGGCACTGCATGCAGCATGGTGCGCTCATCCTAAGTTCTAGCCACAGAGAGGTCACGGACGCTGGCATCTCGGAAATCTGCCATTTGGCGATTAGAATGGACCAATTTCCGCGATTGTATTTATTAGTTCATATTGTTGTTCTGTGCTCGGTGGCGCGAACCATTTGACGATCAAATGCTGGTGATGTGTATCTACGTATCCTGCACGTTTATCGACCACATAAGCCATTTTGTCTCCACAATAGCCGAACCAGGCAGTGCAGTCGTTCAGTACTTTTGATGCTTCCTCCATTAAAATTTGTGCGATTCCTCCTCGGTCTTTACATTCGCGCCAATGATTCTTAGGCAAGCGTCGATAAAAGCCTTTTTTTACGCACATTCCCCCTTCCAAATATACCTCACCAAAACGGATGAAATTGCAGAACCCTACGGGCTCAAAATATAAGTCGGTCCATCGATAAAATGCGACGTATTGTCTCCAGTTTTCAGGTGGAGTCGGAATCGCTAAACCACAATTATCACGCGGAACCGGAAATGGGGAGCCAAAATTTTCCAGGAATAAATCGGAGGCAAAATAAGCGGCTGATTCAGTGCGAACAATGCAGATTGATTCGTTGAAAGTTTTCATAATACAACCTGTTTTATTAAGAGTGTGGCGCTACTGTATTGGTCGTGGATATTACACATGGGCGAGCTGCATTATTTACGTGACAATAACCCATGCTCCCTGCGGAAAATCCGAAATCAAGGATGCTCAGCAAACTTAAGCGCGACATCACTTATCTTGACCCCCGCTTTTTTCTGGGAAGCAGGCAGCTGCCACCGTAGCGTCAAGCGCGACATTTGCCGATTTTTATCCGCAGGAAAAAGACAGCGTGCCCTGTTTTGCCCGGGAGACTGGAGTGCGCAGGTCAGCTTTTTACCATCCTCAAGTAATAACTCGGCTGATGCCCTGGCTTGCTGCGGCCAATTCCCGGTTACGAAAAGCTCAGTCGGCGACGACAAATAGCGCATTTCCCACTGCGGTGAAACCAGACCAATGTGCATGCCCTCGCCCGTCAGGTGCAGCTCTCCATATTCGCTTTTCAACTGTGTTTCTGCTGCCGGAATCCATCCATCATTGCTTTTCACCAAGGCATTGCCAAACGGGTAAAACAAGCTGCCGAGCGGCCTCGCTTGCATTGCGCGTAGCCACCAGACGAATTGGTACTCATAGGCCGAGCCCTCCATCACATCGTAGGCCTTGAAATTATTTGGATGCACTATGCGGTCACCCACATAACTGCCCCACATCGGTGACAAGAAATGTGCACCGCCATTTATTAGCGCCTGCATGGTGGCATAGGATTCATTATGATTCGGCAATTTTTCTGGAAACGCAATCGTGGCGGGGTGGAATTCCACCATGCCCCATTCCGGATCTACGCGCCGGATATTGTCGATCAAGCTGCTGCCGCTACGCGGCTTGCCTTCGTTACGGCTGCCCGGGCCATACAAAATTACGCCCATATGACCATGGCGTGGCTTGGCACCCTCTATCGACACTCCGGCCTGGTCGTTCCAGCCATTGGCACGATCGGTGATGCTCACTGCGACATCCGCCTGGATAAAGGTTTGGCTGGTATAAATGCGCGCCGGCGGCAAGCCTGCCTCTACTACCCAGGCAGCGAGGTCGTCATAATGGCGTGCCACTAAATGACGCTTAAATTGCGTCCATAATTGTTGCCATGGATCGTCGTAATCTATAGTTTTGCGTGGCGGATCAATGTCGCTAACTTTCTTCCAGGATCGCTTGGCGATCCGGTTTGCGTCGGCCAGAGTCAAACCGGGTTCATGTCGAGAAAAGGCTAGTTCGCCGCCATTTGCGTACGGGCCAAGGTGGAGCAGCCATTCGCGGTATTGGCGTAATGTGTCCGGATTGTAGTCGTACCATTGGGTCAGGTAGAACCACGGATTGATATACTCATCCGGGTCGAGGTTAATCATCACATAGCTGTCAGGATGCGTTTGGTTGAATTTCACAATTTCGCGCACAGCAGCTTGCAGGTTTCGCTTCTTGTAATCAAGGAAGCGGCGGTTGTAACGGTTCAAACTCATCATGCGTGCCAATTCCGGACTTTCGGTGGCACCGGCCAAACCTTTCAGGGCATCGTCTGGCTCAGATTTGCCGAACTGGTTCCATTGCACGGCGCGCTCATCTTGCTCAAGCATATCGACAATATCCAGATCCGGCGCGGCAAACTTGGAATCAGCCCAGACGCCGCCATCCAGGGTGATCATCAGTGGTGCGCGAAAACGTAGCGCAGTATCGAGTATCTCGCTCAAGGATTCACCGGTCATCCCTTTGCCGTTGCGATCACGCAGATGCTCGGGAAAGTTTGGATCAAATACATAATCAGCCTGCTCGCCTTTCGTGGTACGCAGATACTCAACACGGCCGCGAAAACCGATTTTTACACACCCACCCTGTGTCATATCGCGTAATTCCTGCAATTGGCGAAATTTATTGCGAAAATCCACTACCCCGCCGGGGTAAAACACCCGCAACTTCTCGCCAGCACAAGCTTGTTTTGCGGCTGGATTCTTATCGAGAACCAGCGGCCCGGGTAACACCGCAATATTTCCTGCCATATCCTCCACCCGCACCTGTAATCGCTGCAAACCTGACGGTATGGCGGAGAATGGCACATTCAGATCGTAAAGATCCCCATGCTTTAGCGGCGCATCGCCCGCCTTGTCACGGTTAAAGCGGGGGTCTGAAAAAGCAGATAGCAGCTGTTCTTTTTTTGTCAGCGTCATTTTTCCGAGCTGTGTACCCGCTTCGGTTTCCACATAGGCAGCCCGGATGCCTTGCTCATCGGCCAGCCAACCGCGCAGCGCCACTGTGCCGGGAGACATCATTTTGTCGTGTTGCGCCAATATCTTACCGAATGGCAGATCATTGATCACCAACGGCCCAACGATTTCGCTGTTATGCCCTTTGCCATCTTCGAACAGGACTCTCAGGCGATAGCTGCCACGCGGCAATTTATGCATCGGCAACACCCCCTCGAAACCGCTGATTGCTGCCTGCGGCCAAGCCGAGAACGCCTTGGCGACGTCATTTCGCTGATTGCTGGCAAGCAACTCCAGCACTTTTGTATCCTGCGCGAATATTCGTACTTTCACCGGCACCTTCCCCGCCACCACCCAGCCGCTAATCAAATTGCGGCCATCAGCCTTAATCGGCTCGGTTACGTCTAACATCCCAAATGGCTTTGAAAAATCAACTGGCACCCGACCAACTTTAAATACCTTGCCAACGCCATTTGCCGCGCGCACTTCCAGCGCTGAGGTATGCGGCGGAATAGTGCCACGCGTAAGTGCAAAGGTGTATCCGGAAACGGTCGGGAATTTGCATTGCGGAAGGGCTGAAGTCACATCAGTTCTGACGATGCTCGGCTTGACACTGTCGAGCAATTTGCCGTTCGCCCACATCTCGACACGGTTGATTCCGGCAGAATCGGCTGCCCAGCCCTCAATATAAATGCTGGTCAGGTCAGTAGAATCGACTATTTTCGGCGTATCAACTGAGCCGCGCGCTTCGCAGACTGGCGGTGCCATCGACATTTTAATTTGCGGCCACACACTACTGGTAGCGCCTCCGACAATCGCAACAAGTGATGCACTTACAATTATGGTCAGTAGTAATTTTTTATTAAGGTAGCGAATCATTTCATTGCTTTTGTTGACGGCATGGTTTTCGAAGGAGAATGGGAACGAGTATTCTGTGATGGATATTGAGGGCAATACAATCCACAAATCAACAGAAAGCGATCGAAGTGCCTGTAATATAAATTACAGCTTATCATTCTGAATAATACCATTTAAGATCCGTCAATAATGTTTGTACGAGGTTGTCGGATAAGGCAGCACTTTGAAGCTGCAAATTATGATAATCGACGTTACTGAAAAGTACGTGATTGCTACGTTCAAAACTATTTTTTTCAGCCCGTAGCACGGGATAAATGATCTACTTCCTACATCGCTCGTCTTAATTCGTGTTATTTTGTTAAAAATTACGTATTTGCATCTTGGATGACTATGACAGCACTTGTTGAGTTACTACAAAGCCTCCCGTTTCTTTTTATTGTTTTGTGCGGCATTACTGGTCTGCTGGTGGGCAGCTTTCTAAATGTAGTCATTCATCGCTTACCCAAGATGATGGAGCGTGAATGGCGTGTTCAATGCGCTGAACTCAATGGCAATGAACTAGAAAATGTACCACCTTACAACTTGTCCACGCCACGTTCCGCCTGTCCGCAATGTGGTCATAAGATAAGCGCGCTGGAAAACATCCCGGTCATCAGTTATTTGCTGCTACGCGGCAAATGCAAGAATTGCAGCGCGCACATCTCGGCACGGTATCCCATCGTGGAATCGGTGTCGGGGCTTCTGAGCGCCTACGTCGCATGGCATTTCGGCTTTGGTTTTGCTGCATTGGCTGCGCTGTTGTTTATCTGGATGCTGCTCGCACTAACTTGCATTGATCTTGATACTCAACTGCTGCCAGATGACATCACATTGCCACTTCTGTGGCTGGGTCTGTTTTTTAATTTGTCTGCCACATTTATTGACATTAACAGTGCCGTTATCGGCGCAATTACAGGATATTTGGCTCTGTGGAGTATATATTGGCTGTTCAAGCTTGCCACCGGCAAGGAAGGCATGGGTTATGGTGACTTCAAGCTACTGGCGGCAATCGGCGCATGGCTGGGCTGGCAAATGCTACCACTGGTTATTATGCTTTCTTCAATAGTAGGCGCAGTGGTCGGCATTGCATTGATTGTCGTGGCACGCCTCGGTCGTAATGTCCCCATTCCATTCGGTCCGTATTTGGCAGGCGGCGGTTTGATAGCGTTATTCTGGGGGCAATCACTTACGCAGGGCTACCTGCAACTGTTCAGCGTCTCATGATATATCGCGTGGGACTAACCGGAGGGATCGGGTGCGGAAAGAGCACCGTAGCTGCACTATTCAAAGAATGCGGTGTGTTAGTCATCGATAGCGATGTCATTTCACACCAGATGACCCAATCTGGTGGCATAGCCATCGCTGCGATCCGCGCAACATTCGGAGATGACTATATCGACGCCAACGGCGCATTGGACAGAGTGCTCATGCGTCAGTTGATATTTGCTGATCATGCTGCCAAGCTGAAGCTGGAGGCTATTTTGCACCCGCTTATCCGCGCGCAAATGCTGGCTCAGGTCGACAATGCGAATATCAACAGCAGACTTGCATCTCCTTATCTGTTGCTTGTTATTCCACTATTATTTGAAACGCTTAGCTACCGCGAGTTAGTGCACCGTACATTGGTAGTGGATTGCGCGGAAACGACCCAAGTTGCGCGCACCATAGAGCGAAGCGGGTTGGATGAACAAGCAGTGCGTGCCATAATGGCATCTCAAATTACGCGTGCCGAACGGTTACGGCTTGCTGATGAGATCATTCAAAATGATGGCACTCTGGATGCCTTGCGTCAGCAGGTACGTCAGCTACACTTGAACTATAAGACAATTTCTCAGGCGTTGATTGACGGTATATAATGACCATAATATGTTGACCACGATATATTGACAATATTTTAAACTGAACTTATCCCCCTGCTACTAGCCTATTATCTTTGTGATTAGTTATGACTTTCCTCTCAATGAACGTATGCGCACCCTGCTGCGCCTAGAGGATCTTTATGCCAAGTTGCAATGTTTTACAGAAAGATCAAGCGTCAATGACCATCAGGCCGCACTGAACGTATTGTTTGAAGTGCTTGAAGTCGCTAGCCGTTCCGACCTGAAATCTGATCTGTTGCAAGAGTTAGAACGCCAAAAACGACAGCTTTCCGCGTTACACAACAACCCTCAAATTTCAGAGCTAGCACTGGATGCTATACTCGATGAAATTGAAAGCGCCAGTAGCGGCGTGTTTAACATGAGTGGTAAGGTAGGCCAACACTTACGTGAAAACGAGTGGCTAATGGGCATCAAGCAGCGTGCCTGCATCCCTGGTGGAACCTGTGAATTTGACTTGCCATCCTACCATCACTGGCTGCATCAGGATGCTGTGCTGCGGCGCGAATACCTAAATACTTGCCTCAACCCCATCCTTCCTATATTCGATGGCCTTGCAATCATCCTCAAGCTGTTACGCGAAAGTGGAAAAGTACACCATTACATCGCCCCGCAGGGTAGCTTTCAGCAAATGCAAAGTGGTCGCGTGGCACAAATGCTGCGTGTCAGTTTAGACAAAGCTCTACCGTGCGTCCCTGAAGTCTGCGCCAACAAATACATGCTTAATATTCGCTTCATTGCTGCCGATTATGCAGCCAAGAGCGCCTTATACGATCAAGATGTAGCGTTCAAGCTGACTTTCTGCTCTTTATAATGGTGCTGTCGATTTAATGCTAACGCCGTTCTCCCACAAATGAGGAGGAGCTGATGTTAGGATGATGTTTGGTTCGCTTATTTGAAAACAGGAATACGTCATGATGAAGAAAGCAACTGTTGTTATTTGTCCGCAGTGTAAAAAAGAAGTGACGTGGAATAATGACAGTCCCTATCGTCCTTTTTGCAGCGAGCGCTGCAAGTTAATTGATTTGGGACAGTGGGCTTCAGAAAGTTATCGCATCCCGCAGTTCGAGAGCAACTCGGAAGAGGATCCTTCTCACCAAGCCTGACGCAACATTGCAATGCCATGCGCGCCATGCTGCCAAGCCTTTTCCATATCGTCATAACATAATCCACCCAGCGCATACACCGGAATTGCCGAATTTGCCGCCATTGTTGCAAATGCTGGCCAGCCTAAACTTGTCGTATCAGGATGGCTGCGAGTAGGCAATACAGGACTCAGTACCACGAAATCGAAGCCCAGATTATTGGCTTGTTGTATTTCGTCGGCGTTGTGACAGGATGCCGAACACCACATCAAGCTGGGACGTGAATTGCACGCAGCAAGCTGGACACCTTTCAAATGTACGCCGTCTGCGCCAATTTCATTAGCCAGCTCGATATCACTATTGATTAGCACTTGCGCGCCGTATCTGTGTGCCAGTTTCACCACACGCAAAGACAATTCTCGCATCGCTTCGCGCGACAAACCAGGTTCGCGCATCTGCACCAATTTCAAGCCATTTTCTAGCGCAATTTGTAAACGTTCCATAAACTTTTCACTACCCAACTCGACAGCGTTACTAATGGCATACAAAGGTGGCAATTGCAGCGCGCGGAAGACGAACATGTTGGCCGGAAGCACTGGGGATATTGTCAAAGTGGAAGAAGTTTGCCAGCTTAGCTGTTGTTTTTCTTTACCATAAAGATCACCCTGCCATTTAGTAATACGAAAAAAATTCAGACGCACTGTAGCGTGTGTATAAATATGCAAGCGTGTTAACCAAGGATAAGCACTGGTAATTTTAATGCCTAACTCTTCGTACAACTCTCGTTCCAGCGCATGCAGCAGTGTTTCACCCTTTTCAACTTTACCGCCCGGAAACTCCCAGTAGCCTGCGTATGTCGTGCCTTCCGGCCGCTGTGCCAGCAGGAAGTTGTCGTATGCGTATCGCCCTCGCAAGGTAGGCTCTGCAGTGGGCGCATCTGCTTCGCCGTTGACCTCGCGCAACAACACGCCAACGGCAACTTCAATTACCAAGGAATTTCCTGGCCGTCATAACTAAAGAATTTTCCTGAGTCGGCCATTGTAAGGTTGCCAATCACTTTCAGCATGCCTGAAACGCTTTGCTCGGTAGAGATCAAAGCATTCGGCCCACCCATTTCAGTTTTGACCCAACCCGGATGAATGACTACCGAAGTAATTCCGGCAGACTGCAGATCAATTGCAAGGCTTTTGACGACCATATTTACCGCTGTTTTGCTTGAACGATATAGGTAATTTCCACCGCCGTAATTGTCCCCTATGCTACCCATTTTGCTCGTTATGGCCACAAAAGCTTTTTGCTTGCTACGAGCAAGCTGGGTAGCAAATGTTTCGGCCATTTTGAGTGGCGTCATGGTATTGATGCGGAATATCTGCATCCATTCCGCGTAATCGGTATGACCAAAACCATTTGCATCCGATTTTGGATAGATGCCCGCATTGTTAATGAGCAAGTCGATAGATTCATCGGACAGTTCCTGACCCAAGCTTTCAATCTGTACATGGTCAGAGACATCAAGAGCCAGAATTTGTATAAGCTCAGGGTATTGGACAGCCAACTTGTTGAGTTCAGAGGATTTTCCTGGATTCCTACTACAAGCCAAAACACGCCAACCCTCTGCAGCATATTGCCTGGAAAACTCCAGTCCGATCCCACGGTTAGCGCCTGTAATTAATGTGGTTTTCATGATTGCCCTCGATTTTTGATTACAACATGCTATAGGGCGGCTCTCAAAATTGGATTTTTAGAGTTGCCCAGATGTGGCGTGACCGGGTGACTCGAATGCACTACCTGATCCCATCATCTCCAGGTTTCTCAGATATTCCGGTTACCTCACTGCGGATCACCTCTCCTTCGATCACCTCGCCCTCCCTCACAACATCGCTTGGGGGATGCTCACGCATTTGTCTTCTCAGCTCACGGGTTCTCCACCACAGATAGCCCCATGCTATTGCACCTACAGTCAAAATGACCACAAATAACAGCACAGAAAACATCAAGGCCAAACCAATCAGAACGATGCTTACAACAATCTTGGCAGCTTTGCTCAACAAGCTGGATGAATTTGTAGTGATATATATTGGATTTACCATCTATTTTTCGTGAATGTATGTGTAATTAATTTGCGACAGATATATGTCTATCCGCTGCAGCGTCTCAATCATAACAAGTGTACCTGCCCTTGTAGACCGCTTCCACTACTTCAAATCCGCTGCCCAGGCATTGCCATAGATTTTTCCGTTGCGTGACAAGATAAATATTTGGTACATACTAATAAACCACATTATTGTTGCTGCAACGCTGTAACCAAAGCCGCCAATAAGCGTGAGCCATGCAAAGTTGGGATTCCATTTCGTAAGCCACCACGAGAAAATATCTAATATCAAAAAGGCGAAGGGAATGGCGATGGCTGATACTTTTAGCCATTTTGGTACACCTACCGCAAAGCTGAAAATAAATCCCATAAAAAAGAAAATGAAACTGATCCCGAATAAGTGGATGTGTGACACTCTGGTCAGCATTTGAATGCTTGCGCCTTCGTCTATCTTGGCTGCCTTTTTGACATCCTCATACTTGCTAAAATCAGGAATGCCAGGCATAGAACCATGGCACTGCCCGCAATTTTGTTTAAAGGTATCCTTGAAGTGCGGCTCCCATTCAGCCTCGGGTGCTCCTTTGCGTACCCATTTAATAATGTCGAGACGCGTTTCCCGTGTAGTCATCCCTTTCATAGATCCATTGAGCTTGCTTTCCAGCATGCTCCCACTCCGATTCCCATAATAGCTGTAGACGATATCATCTAAGGAAAGCCCCGGCTTACCATCTGCCATGCCGTGTGTCAGCATGATCTGTAGACCAGCCATACACAAGCCCAGCCCAATTGCGAGCAGATACCCAGAAAAAAGTACTTTGACGGGTGTCGGCAGATTAGGCAGGTTTAACCAGGCAAAATCTGGGGGTATTGATTTCATTTTATTACCTCTTTGTTTTCTTTTATAAATCGCAAAAGAAAAATAGATACCTAACTTTTATCAGTCAATTTGCAATTACCAATGATCCTTGCTCTATCTGTTAAAACGCGTGTCGCTCAGGTGCAAGTTGGGAATTTGATCCGACCGGACTATATAAGTTCGAAAATAGAATATCGTTAGATTATAGAGTTAGATACAAATTAAATGTAATGTATATCTGATTCGAATGTCGCTTCGCTCGTACGGCCTAACCTTATTCGTCAGGCCGCATTGAGCGGTCGCTCATTGCGCCCGAAAGACGCCTCTGAACAGACGAATCTGCCGTTGTCGAAGGCTGCGCGCTGCGTTATCAGCTTTCAGCGCGAGGTTTGTCTACGTACGCTGAAAGGCTCAGCGGCACCTGCGCGGTACATTCGTCCATGCCATTTGCCGGTGCTGGCAACGGAGCTGCGCTAACATCCTCGAAGTACAACGCACTGAACCCACTTCGGGCGAGCACTGCGTGCATTTCGCTCGCAGAAATCAGGGAGTTGTCAGCTGTGTCTGTTGCCCAAGGTAGTGGAAAATACGTGGCGGGTGTTTCCCCGGCAAGCATCTCCTGAAAGGCGAATCGCCCGCCCGCCTTGAGGACGCGGCTGATCTCCTGATACAGCTTTGGTTTGTCCGGGATATTCATGCCGACGTTTTGCATCCACACTACATCAAACGAATTGTCGGCAAAAGGAATGTCGAGAGCGCTGCCAACTTGTACTGAGACATGCTCGCCCAGACCGGTAAGCCGATTCAGCAGTAACGCAGCGACACAATAGTCGGGTGATAAATCGATGCAGTCGACTAGGCAACCGGGAGAAGCCGCCAGCATTCTGGCCGGACCAGCCAGTCCAGCGCCGATATCAAGAACGTGATCCTCAGCGCGAATCTGCACCAGATCCTTCAGTACAAGTGAGGCGCGGAATCCACCAGTGTGGAAGTGATCAAGCGCCCCCAGTTTCACTGGCGAGAGACGTTGTTCGGGATTCAATCCGGCTGCTCGTAGGGCGGTCAGGATTCGCGTCTCAATGTCGTTCACCGAATAATGATTTTCCAGACCAGTCATTGCAACTCCTACTTTTCCATTCAACGAGTTCTGCAGGCGTCGAGTCAGCCAGCTTGGTTTTATCATCAATTTTTTGACTTTTTGACCTCGATCAAGCTGGCTGATTCCTTACATTTTCTTTTAATTGGCACTACTTAAAATGTTTGCAGGCAAAGTTATCTCGACTAGGCCAAAAGTGCGTTAAAGGCCTTGAATACCGCCTCGAATCGGTCAAGGGTTGCATTAATCGCCAGCGTATCGGCATCTAGCAAGGATGGATTTTCCAAGAGCCAGCGAGACGCGTCGAAATGATTGAATTCCGCCACCGACGCAGGCATGAGCTTGAACAAGGCTTCGGCCTTTTTGACGATGCGCTGGGTCTGATTCGCCGCCATCAGATTAGCCGTGGTGACAGTGTTGGCGGCGGGCGGTTTATAGGCTCCATTAAGCATCTCGACGAACAGGCCCGCCTCGAAGAAGTCTTCGACATCAGCCTCTGATTGATCCGTAAAGTCCGCGCATGTGTAGAAATGTCCGGCCTTCAAGATTTCGGCTTTCTTCAAATTCTCGATCTTGGTCTTATCGCCGTTGGCGATGTCGGAGAGCACCGCTATGTTGATGCGGTTGCCACCGAAGAGTCTCACAAAGGGCGCGATCTTATCGATGCCGCCCGATGGGCACAGCGTCCACTTTGCATCGAGGCCTTCTCGACGGCGCTTGGTCAACGCCTGCGACAGAACTTGCAGATACAGGATGTCGGACGGGCCTTCGACCAGCCATGTGTTCACCCCAATGAAGAGTGACTGGGTAACTTCGTAACCCAACGCCCCTTGCAGTGGAAAAAGCGTGTCGTCGTCAACTTCAAGCACGTCAGATCGTACCTTTGTTCCCTTTACCTCGGGGCGCTTGCCCGGCTTTTCGATGATCACGTCCTCCACGATGCGGACATCGGCGAGACGATTCATCGGAACCATGAATGGCGAGTGGGTGGTGAAGATGACTTGATGATCAGGAAGCAGCCGCTCGACGATATATCGCAGTAAGTCGCCCTGCGCCTTGCCATGCAGGGTCAGGCCTGGCTCGTCCAAAAGGATGATGGCGTTGCTATTGCCTGGCGTCTTCTTGAGCTGCTTGAACTGGGCCAAAAACGAAAAAAACCAGACGAAACCAGCGCTGCGCTCGGACAGCGGTAACGTGGCCTTGTGGTTAGTGTTCTTGATTCGGATATCCGCCACCATTCCGGTATCGAACGGGGCCGGGTCCTTTGGCTTAGCGTTGTCGATCTCGATGACGACTTCCAAGGCGTTGTTCTGGCTCCAAAACTGGAAAATTTCCTCGGTGATCTCGTTACTGGCAGCCTCGCATGTAGCCTTCAACGCCTCACGCCGATCCGCGTCTTGCAGCTCCGCCAAGCTTGTGCCGGCGTATTCCAAGAAGGCAAGAAAGATATTGTCGCCGACCGACACCTTTTTATCTTGCATGTCTTGCTGAAGCTTCTGTATCGAGACCATGCCCGACATTCGCTCGAAGTGCGACGTAAAGAAGAACTTGGGCTGACGCGCCGACAGAACATCGATCACGCCCTTGACGAAGCTAGACTCCCTGCTTTTCTTGATGTCCTGCAAGAGGGCCACTTGTTTTGGTGTGGGCTCGGCCAAGCCCGAAAGAGCTTTGTCGGCCGCTGGCCCGTCGCTCACCCCATGCAAGACGTTGCGCTCTGTGGCGTTGAGGGCGTGCTTGGTGAGCAAGTTCTCCAAGACCTTTGCGCTATCGACTTCGATTTCCCAAATTCGACAGTCGTCTTCATATCGGAAGCCGAAGTGGGCTAGGAATGTGTCACTCTTCAAGATTCCAGCGCCAAAGTTTTTTTCTATCGCCACCTTGTCCCTGTCTTCCAGTCGCCACCACGTCCGAATCACTTCAGCGGTGCCATCCGGATGCCGTTCATCAAACCGGGTCTTGAACCGCCTTGGGTAGTCGATGGTCTCGTCGAATTCAAACGGCTGCGAGGGCTTGAGGCCACGCATCGCGCTGAGCAGTGCGGTCTTGCCCGCCTCGTTCTTGCCGACAAGGCATGTGAGGTCGCCAATTTCGAATTCTTCGCTGTCCTCCACGGATCGATAGTTTTGGATGCGGACTTTAATGAGCTTCATTCTCTAACTCTCCTCTTGGTTAAACGTTGCGAAATGAGGCTGTCGTCCCATTTAGACTGATCGTACGATTGAACACCGCAAGCGGGGGGGGGCAGTTATAACATTACAACATTTTATCTAGGGCACCTCTAAAAATCCCCTATCTCTGTAATCGAATTTGCTGTGTTTTGCGT
>NZ_CAKMLL010000016.1 GCF_927797785.1 Candidatus Nitrotoga sp. BS
CCTAAAAACCTGTCAAGTGTTTTCTTGATTATTTATAGGGGTGAGTAGTTACGTTGTTGCATTCTTTGCAAACGCTGGTAATTAACGCCTCGTGCTCCATATTGGCTTGGTAAGAGTACCGGACAATGCCAGCGGCACGCTGCCCAGGTCAGCGCGTATTTTCAAATTGATATTTACCCTTCCCGATAATTGCTTGTTCTCAGCAACATCTACATAGCCATTTGCACTCATGACACCAGCAGAAATTTTGATCTGACGCAGATGCTGTTTGTTATTATCTATCTGTAGCACGCCACTCAATTCATCAAAATGTGTACGACCGCTAGAAGCACCCTTGCGGCTAGGCATGCGTGCAGTTTCTACCATATCAACTTCATTAATAAGCCCCTTTTTTACCAAGAATTTGCCATCCAGATGCGGGGTTTTAGCCAGAAGGGAAAGTTTCTCCCCACGTAGAATAAAATTAGCGTCGCCATCCATTTCACCAATAATGTTTAATTGCGGCAACGCATCATGCATTGCCATAACCTTAATATTCACAAGTCCCTGCATTTGCCAGTCCTTTAACCAAGTAAGGTGCGCACTGCCGGTCAGCATGCCGCCATACAAACGTCCGTCGATTTCATGGAATTTTATTTCGCCTGCGCCCAACTCGCCTTTTACGGTCAGCTCGTTGAACAAAATGTTCGGCAACAGTGGCACGTAACCTTCCTTGATAGCCAACGCGATTTGCCAGCGAGACTGCTGCGGCTTTAACTCTACGCTAAGCTTACCATCCTCGCTCTTCAATACTGCCTTGACAAAACGTCTCTGCCCATCAAAATTCACCACACCATTTACATGCGGCAGACTAAGTTCATTGTCACTGACATGCGCATGCTGCAACACCATGCGCTCTACCGGATAATAGGTGTTCCCACCTGCGGCCTGTAGCCACAATAACGCCTTATCGAAACTCTCAGAACTAAGTATCAAATCTTTTACTTCAATATTTTTAATTGATTTTATCTCGCTTAATAGTGCAGAAAAATTAAAATTTAGCACAACACTGCCCGCCTTTAACTCCTGGCTACCGCCTATGGATACATCCTCTAACTCCAGTATCGGCTGAGGAAGTAATGCCGCACGCATATGGCCGACACGTACCGGTTGTTGTAGTTGAGCGGTCAGTTTCTGCTCGATTTGCTTGACATAGCCCTGCATCGGCCAAATATAAGGCATCAAAGCGGCCAATATTAATAGCAGCACAAACAAGCCAGCCGTCATCTTTCCCCACGGCAACGGCTTACTGAGTGTTATGGCTGCACGCGGACCAGGCTTCAATTCCAGTATTTGATCGGCCTGTGTTTTAACTGCCACTTCCACTTTTACCTTGTCCACCGCCTGCGCCACATCTTGATTAGCTTTAATGTGCGCCGCAGCTTCGGAATGCACCTTGGCTTCCGCTTCTGCTTTTTCTTTGGCCAGCGTAGCTAAATGTTCCGCCTCAACTTTTACCGTTTCCTGCTCTTCTATGATGCGCCTTACTTCGGCTTCGGCACGCACCTTAGCGTCCATTTCTACTTTTTCTTTTTCCAGTGCAGCTTCATGTTTCGCTCTGGCTTTTACTGCTTCCTGCTCAGCCTTGAGCCGAGCAGTTTCGGCTTCAGCACGAATCTTAGCTTTCGCTTCTACTTGTAATTTGGCTTGCTCAGCTTCCAGCTCAGATCTGACTTTTGACATTTCTTGCTCGACCTTGAGCCGAGCCGATTCAGCTTCGGCACGAGCTTTGACTGCAACTTCCATTTCCACTTTTACTTTAGCCTGCTCAGCTTCCTGTTTCGCTCTGACTTCTATCGCTTCTTGCTCTGCCTTGAGCCGAGCAGTTTCGGCTTCAGCACGAATCTTAGCTTTCGCTACTACTTGTAATTTGGCTTGCTCAGCTTCCAGCTCAGATCTGACTTTTGACATTTC
>NZ_CAKMLL010000017.1 GCF_927797785.1 Candidatus Nitrotoga sp. BS
TCTGGCAGAACAACTTCATCGTGCAACTTCGTGTCGCACCTAACCTTATTCGTTAAGTCTTCCGTGATATGGTTATCGAGTAGTGTAACCACCGTTCGCAAAAATAGTCTGTCCAGTGATCCACCATCCATCGGTCACTAGGAATTTGATAAGCGGCACGATATCTTCAATTTTTGTCAACCCGCCAAGCGCGGAGGCTGACTTGTGATACGCCACAGCTTCGGGTGTCTCCTGCCCATAGAAAAATGGGGTGTCCATCGGACCTGGGCCGACAGCCGTGACGGAGATACCTCGACCACCAAACTCTTTCGACGCTGCACGCGTGAAGTGCTCCACCGGAGCTTTCATGCCTCCATACGTGGAGTACAGACCCGTGTACGCTGCGAGCAGAGAAGTGACGATAGTACATATTTTACCTCCGTCATTGAGCTGATTGCCGGCCTCCTGGATGAAAAAGTAAGCCGCTTTCGAATTGATGGCGGCCATTGAGTCGTATTCCGCCTCTGTGGTTTCCGCAAACGGTTTCTTGAGTACCTTACCAACTGTGTTAATCGCGATGTCAATGCCACCGTACTGTTTCTTCGCTGTGGCAAAGGCCGCTACAACATCTGCTACTTTCGTAAAGTCGCCTTGGACTGTGAATGCCTCACCGCCTGCGGATTTAATGTCTGCGACGGTTTTGTCGGCATCAGCTTTCGTGGCGAGGCTATGAAAGTGAACGACGACTTTAGCACCCTCTGAGGCGAAGGTTCGACTAATGAGGCCGCCGAGATTCTTGGCACCTCCGCCGACGAGAACAACTTTGCCGTTTAATGAGTGGTTGCTCATGATGAATTCTCCTATGCGCTGGTTGATTAAAGCTTGATTATCACTGATTTATCGCTTCTCGACACCTCAGGTTAACTTCCATTTGGGAGAAAGGGGACATTACTGCTTCGCACTAACACACCAAAATATTAGTCCACTTGGGCGAGTGTATAGTGTCCAATTCGATACGCCTGGGACAGGCTTTGGTCGCGGGTTTGATACCGCTCAGCAAAATAGTTCAATGGCTTTATGGGAGCCTGTTTTTGCTTTTTGGGTATGTCGTTAAGCGATTGCGCGGGGTTAAGCTTGCCTTGCATGTTATTTACAAAATCATCATCACCCTGAAAAATATGATTTTTCAACTGTTGCCAGAGTGATGGCTGTCCTTGCCTTCTTGAACAAAATCACGATAGCGTTGTGTTTACGGCATACCAACTGAGACCACTGTGCTCAACTATTTACATGACTGGCATCCTCTTGCGGTGCATGCAAATAACTTGCTTGCGCCTCTCGTGGAGTACCTCCCTTGTTTGTTTCCTTGCGTCGTCTTTTTCCATACGCAACGATACATATCTTGCTCAAAAAATCACGGATAATTCGTGCCGAGTCTATAGTTTAGACTCATCCGAGTAATCTGGAATCAAACTCGAATGGTCGAACGACGTTGATGGTGACGGCGGAAAATGCCGGGTGATTGGGATTCAGGACGATGTTGAAAGCTTCCGGCATGACTGCCGAAGGTACCATCAGTCCCAGATGCGAAGCCGCAAGCAGGAATTGATCGCCAAGCGCTATTGCAGCCGTCGAACTGGGTAGAGCATCCCAGCCTGCGGGCAAATCCTTAACCGTATAACGCTGGTACAGACCATGATCGTCTGGAAGGTCAATTACGGCCAGCACCAGATCCTGCGGCAATATATCTCCGGTATGAACCAGCTTCTCCATAGCCGCGATCTCGGGTGTCAGCCCCGCATAGACGGCAGCTACACCGGGCGAATTCCAGCGTCCACCGGACAGGCGCGCGCCAGTTCCTTGACGATCAAGCGCGTAAGCTCTTTTGGCGATACGCCAAGCCTGCATTAAACCGCACCACCATAGGCAATAGCTGACATTACCTTGCGCACTTCGCCTGCCCCTGTTTCAGTGTCAAGCATGGATAGTGGAGTGACACCCAGCGCGGCATTGTTTTTAGTCAACCAGTCGAGAGCCTTGTCAGATGTGCCAAACACTTTATCAGCCTCATTCTCAATCAGCGCAATACGCTCCAGACGCTCTGTTTCGGTTTGCCCTAACAGGCTACCGGCCTTAATTTTGCGCTCGGCTGTAGCTGGCGAGATGCCGAGTAACTTGGCAAACAGGTTACGCGGCATGCCGAAGTGTTCGCTGGCCGAGACTAATATGAGGGGCGACACACCTGCACGAACGATCTTGATCCGCGCGCCTGGATTGGCCTTGGCCAATTTTGTTTTCCATTGGCTAAATCCTTCTGGATACTTACGCGTAATGGCACTGGTCGCAGTCATTTCAATCTCCATGCTGTCATTTGATATTTTATAATACATCAAATGACTACGGTTTGATATTGGTAACTACTCACCCCTATAAATAATCAAGAAAACACTTGACAGGTTTTTAG
>NZ_CAKMLL010000018.1 GCF_927797785.1 Candidatus Nitrotoga sp. BS
ATCAACCTCAACTCGTGGATCATAGCGCCACTACCGCGAAGCGGTTTAGTCCATGAGTCAGAAACGGAACGTTGCTATTGAAAACTGCATCCCATATATAGGATGTACGCAATACCGCCTAACGTTTTACTATTGATAATCAGTATTACCGCTAGCCAGCTTTTTGGCCGCGGGTGGCATTGGTGAACGTCCGCAATCGGGAAGTTGATTGTGATGTATGGCATTAACAGTCGGCAACGTTCCTGAGTTACCCGTCAAATCCCATAAATGGTAATTCAGGCTATGAATTTATTAATCCAGAACGCTAGCATCAACCACGTAGACTGTAATTTTCTTATGAGTACCCGCCAGACGTAGATCTGCAATTTTTTGTAGTTGTGACTGCAATAGTAAGGGATCCGCCGGTTTCTCGCTGTTTGGGCCGCGTTGTATTTCTGTCGGCCCGGCCCATCCAACTAAATAAATACCATAGCGAACTCTTGGATCCTGCATGTATTTTTTCAATAACTGGTTTTCGATAGCGCTCCAAAGTTTAGCGTGATCTCCCCATTTAACTTCCACGGGTATATCTACAATAAGGCCTGAATCCAGAACAAAGGTTAATCGAACGTCAGGTTTCTTTGCATCTAAAACTTCTGGTTCCCGTGCACCGATAATGCGCCTTGCGCGAACTATGGGGATTAATTGCCCAAAAATAGCGGTCTGTAACGCTGGTTCATCAAGGTGTTTTCGATTGCCGCTATCCTTAGTGCCGCTCCACAGCAACGGAACCAAATTGTAATCCGATCGGAAGGCGGGAATTAGCTCTCGTTCTATCAATTCATTCAACATAAGCATCAAGTCGTTATCATTGCGTACAAGAAATGCTTGTTCAACAATAACCTGATTCACTGCTTCAATCGTTAGCGGACTCCATGACTCGTCGGCCTGCTTCTGGATAAGTTCTGCATCAATAGTTGCAAACCAATCGCGGTGTCCCCCATAGCGCATGTCATCTTTCCATGCTCCGAACCACGCGCTGGCAAGCGCTGGAGGTGCATTTGAAATATAAGAAACCAAACTATCGCGTGCGTGTGCAAACTGATCGCTTGGCGTAACCACACCACCACCAAGCTTCCGCTCTGTATGTGGTGGGTGGGCATACAACAGCGGTAATAGTTTGGCATAGTTTTGCCAAGATACCGACTCTGGCCAAGTGCTGTTGAATGCAGAATAGTTGTTTTGCAGTTCTTGAAGACCATTAATGAAGCCTATTGCGCGTTGTGAGTGGCGACTACCTTGAAATACATAATTCTCCAGAACATGGAATGCGCTATCAGCATCAAGTAGCCACCAAGCAGCCGATGCACTCAGAGCTGCGTATTCAAACCACGGCGCAGGCAAGGTTTGTCCTTGCCACTCAGCATTTACTAGAGTGGCTACAAGTTGAAGAACCTCTTTCCGTTGGGAAGAACGAAACAGAATTCTCAAAGCATATTGGCGAGCACGTGTTTGGAATGGAATACCTTCTTTGATAACGTAATTAACAAGTTCATCCATCAGCCCGCTCGGTAAGTCATCGAACGAATTTAAAAACTGCCACACCCTAGGATGCGATTCTTCCGAGGCTGTGCTTTCCTGCTTAATCGTTTCCAGTATTCGCTGCCAAACGGCCTGACGATGGTGAATCCACAAATCTATAAGAAGCGTTGAATTATCGTTGTTGTGATGCAACATACTCCAGATTAAACAATCAACTTGGTATTGATTGAGCGTTGAGAGTTGAGGACGTTTTAGTCGATAGCCAAATTCAGCCGCAATTGCAATATTGGGTAGCGTGTTGGAATATGGCCAGAAGTGAGAAGTATTGTTTAGATCATCCCAAGTTTTAACCAGCCCTTCATGCACGGCTTGTGCCACTCCCTCACCATATTTTCCTTTGATAGCCTCAAGCGGAGCTTCACCAAATATTCCAGAGCTCACTGTGTGCATTACATTAAGGATGAAGTTGTAATTACCAGTACGCAAGACTTCAATATTAGACTGTACAGATGAAAAGTCTTCGGCCTGACGGTTTGTACGTTTGGCCTTCGATTCTTGTTGTTCTCTATGTATCTTCGCTATTTGCCCATCGAGTGAATTAACCCGAATTTCTTGCCAAAGTGAATCGTAGTGAATATTACTCGCGGCGAGCGCCTCAAGCGTTTCGAGCCTGACAGAAAAAGGAGGGTGATATGCAAGGCCCACCAACAAATTAAATATGCGCTTGCCAATTTCTGGTGATCCTGAGTACTCGCGGCATAAATCGATAAAAATCGCCACATCATCGCCTGAAGTAATGCTGTCGTAAAAAGGAAAATGCCACCAAGGGTTGAAATCCTTTCCATCAGGCCAATTCTTTAACTGCCAATTAAACAGTGTAGCTCTCAACTTAGGTAACTCACGCAATTTCTGAATGAGCTTCTGGTGCTCGGTCTCATTGTTCGTCCCATGATGTCGCACCCAACCTGCCAATTTGATCAACCATGACCCTAGTTTGGTAATATCTTGGTCTTCCTCGTTTAGCTCTTTCTGCAATAGTTTGGTGAAAATTTCAGTTATGACCCGCAACGCAATGGAATCCCCATCATCATTCAGAAGTGGGACAATAGCATCCAAGGTGAGCTGGCGGTCAGAGCGATCAGCCGATATTTGTTCTATAAAGTTATCACTCCAAAACAACGCATACATGCCAGTAAAAAAATGGTTGTGTGGAATATGGAGCGCTCGCAGTGCTTGTTCGGTGGACAAGAAGTGAGGGTAGAGGTGATAAAGCAGTGCCCCGCAGGTCTCATCATCTCTGTCCAAGTCTGCTGGTAGATAAAGTAACGGGAGCAGCTTGTCCGCGTAATTATCCGGTGCGCGTCTAGCAAGGATAGTTGCGGCCTTTGTGCGTAGCGTAGATTCCGTATTGCTGTCAGAGGCTATCTGCAAAAGAGCTGGAAAAAGCGGCTCGACCTCGGCAGCGTCGATCATTTCCATGACCATGAGGCGAACTGCTGTGCTTATCCCCGGTTGCAATAGCTGTTGGAGTACATTATCTGCCACTGATCGGGCAAGATCGCCAAAGCGATCAAAATCACGTTGCCAAGTTCTCTTCCCAAAGCGCGTTGCAAGCGTGGTGATCAGCTTCTCACGTTCAGCGGCTGAATAACGAACTGTATCGCCCTGTGCTGCCGTGATCGGATCATGGGTGATTAGCCAATTGCGAAAATGCGCGTCCAAACCAGCGAGCCATGCCGCAGTCTCACGTAATGGCCCCGGTATTACTTCATGCTCTATTGGAAAAAGTGGGAGTATTCTTCCTAGTGGAAGCCCGGCTTTAAGCTGATCTGACAAAGCTTCTGCGGCCATGAACTCGGCAAAGCTCCGATGATAGAAACTGAACCCATGCGTAACATGCTGTGTGAATAGTCCTGTATTCAGAGTTTCGAGAATTTCTTTACGCCCGGATTCTGAGCAAGCGGCGTCCAATGTCCTATCATTTTTCGAGTCCATATCGGGTACCGCAATGGCGTCTTTGCCACCAAAAACCGCATGTACCGCCATTTTTTTGGCGATAGCAATGCGATTAGCTGGCATGGTATGGGGTGGCGCTTGATCCTTGCGTTCACTGTTATGTTCTGCATTTAAGTTATCTATCGCCTGCTTATAAAGGCCGGTTCGATCACGACCTAGTGTTTCATCGCCATGCTGGAATAATTGCAGCATCATAGCCAAGAGCAAGGGTTGACCAGCTAACGGAAAAACGTGCCGTCGTGCCAAAGCATTCATAAATTGGTCGACGGCAATTTGTGTGCCGAGTTTCTCCTTTGCTAAGGTGCGAACTGCAACCTCATCCAATGGCAAAAGTTGTAACGCAACAACTCCACTGGTCGTTTCATCTCCAGATTTAGTATCAGGAAAATACGATATTAATTGACTTAACTCAGTCGGGCGCCAATCACGGCTTCTGCACGAAATACGTAGTTTGATTCTCTCAAGCATTCCGTTGTCATTAAGTTTTCGCAGCCCCTTCTTGATTACATCGAACGCACGTTCGGTCTTGATTCGCCCCTCGTCTAATGCATCTATAAACCACCACACGGTTTGCCCAGCATTCAAAGCGGTATGGAAGCCTTTGGGATCATTCAAGGTTGCGAAAATATCATCCCCGTCGCACCAGTCTTGCCAGCGACTCATGAATGCCACATGACCAGATTCATTCAACTGCGAGAAACGATGAACAAACTCACTGGTCTTGCCGCTTCCTGGCTCACCGAGCAAGGACACGCATGGAACTGCGTCCCAATGTGACCAATCATGCTGACTTACTTCAAACCATTCAGAAGCAGCAGAGGGAAGCCCACGCCTGCTTATCACTGGCAACTGACCGACTTGTCTACAAAGGCGATCAGCATGTATCAAGAATTGGAAGTTAGTCATTGGAAGTCAGTCAATAGTTTTATGGACGAATTCTACTGGGGATACTTGTACAGAGTAAACTCAAGTCAAAAAACTTCCTGCGAAGATAAACCGTGCTTGGATGTTCTGGAACTGAGGTGTCACGACTGGCTGCTATCTGGAAGCCAGGTCAATGGTAGTGACCGGCCGCTATGGTTAAGGGTTGTCGGATGTCAGCCCTCAACCGCTGCGCGATCAGGATGCAGC
>NZ_CAKMLL010000019.1 GCF_927797785.1 Candidatus Nitrotoga sp. BS
TACGGAGGAGTAAAACAGATTAGCACTCAGGCAACTTGCGTAGCCTGATCTTAACAACAGAATCGAATAATTCAGTGTCGACTATGTGGCATACAAAGAAATTCTTAACGGTACAAGACCACAGTGATGCGACTGGTTGGTACGGCCGGAGTAACCACGGCCGTGACAGCGATGATGGGCAGCGGCCAGGCCCCGGTGAATTTCATTCCTGTGAGCGACGGCGGCAGCGCCATCACCAGCTACACCGTGACGGTTGCGCCAGGTGGCGCCGGCTGCACCCCAACGCTCCCGGCGACATCGTGCGTGGTGTTGGGCTTGAGCAACGGCACGGCCTACACCTTCACGGTGGTGTCGACCAATGGGGTAGGTGCCAGCCCGGTATCGCTGGCCTCGGCAGTGGTTACGCCCGTGGCGACCGCATCGGCCAGCATTCCCACCCTTTCTGCATGGGGCTTGGTACTGATGTCCGGTTTGCTTGTGTTGCAGGCTTTGGTGGTGCTGCGGCGCAAGCTACCGGTAGTCGACAGTTATGTCTGACGACCGTAGATGAAAATTGTTCGAATAAAACGTTTTAATTTAAATACGCTTTGCTAATTCTCTGGCCTTGCCTGTATAGGTGGCTGGTGTGAGCTTATATAAGCGTTGCTTTTCTGTTTCAGGAATGTCTAACGTGTGAATGAATGCATGGAGGCTGTCGCGGTTGATGCCGCCTTTGCCACGCGTCAGTTCTTTAAGTTTGTCGTAGGCATTTTCGACGCTGTAGCGCCGCATTACAGTTTGGATTGGTTCAGCCAGTACTTCCCAGTTGTTGCTTAAGTCTTCCTCCATTCTTTGTGAGTTTGCTTCCAATTTATTCAATCCCTTTAGACAGGATTCATATGCCAGCAGTGTGTAGCCAAACACGACGCCCATGTTGCGTAATGTTGTGGAATCGGTTAAATCTCGCTGCCAGCGCGAGATAGGTAGTTTCTCTGACAGATGGCGTAGCAATGCGTTCGCTAAACCTAGGTTGCCTTCTGAGTTTTCAAAATCAATTGGATTGATCTTATGCGGCATAGTGGAAGAGCCGACCTCGCCAGCGACCATTTTTTGTTTGAAATAGCCTAATGAAATATAGCCCCAGAGGTCACGGTTGAGATCAATCAGGATAGAGTTTGCACGCGCGTAAGCATCGAATAATTCGGCCATATAATCGTGCGGCTCGATTTGAATGGTATATGGGTTGAAAGTGATTCCACGTGCCATGACAAAGCGTTGTGCAAAAGCTTCCCAATCCACCTCAGGATAAGCGGCCAGATGAGAATTGTAGTTGCCGACAGCGCCATTAATCTTTCCTAGTATCTCTACATTGGCTAAACATGTACGTGCACGTTGCAGACGATGTATTACATTGGCAATTTCCTTACCGAGTGTGCTCGGCGTTGCGGTTTGTCCATGAGTGCGGCATAACATAGGTAAATCTGCCAGTTGATGAGCAATATCGCGTAAGCAGTTAATTAGCTTATCTAGAGTTGGTAGCATAACTTCATTGCGCCCATTTTTTAACATTAGTGCGTGGCTTAGGTTGTTAATATCTTCCGAAGTGCAAGCAAAATGGATAAATTCTAGTTTGCTACTTGTTTCCGGGTTGTCTGTGAGTTTCTCACGCAGCCAGTATTCAATCGCTTTCACATCATGGTTTGTACGTTTTTCTATGGTTTTGATTTGTTCAGCATCAGCTTCACTAAATTGCGTGATCAACTGATCGAAATATGCAAGAGTTGCGGCTGAGAAGGGTTGGACTTCAGGAATTCCCACCTCCAAGCTGAGTGCTTTTAGCCATTCGATTTCTATCAGAACTCGATAGTGAATTAGGCCAAATTCGCTGTAATAAGTACGCAAGGAGTTTGTTCGGCTGTGGTAGCGACCATCCAAGGGGGAGAGTGCGGTGAGTGTGGATAGTGTCATCGAGATAATCCTTGGAATAGAAAAACAAAATTTTACGTGAAAACGGAATACGTGAGCATACCAGTATTAATGTTGTACGCTAATTGGAAGTTAACCGACTATTAGTCGTGATACTTTCTGGAGTAAATAAGCAAGCTATTTCTTCAGCATATCTGTTTACGTGTTACATTAATAACGTTACTTATAGTAGGAAACACCCCCTTTAATAATTCAAATTGTATTCTATACATATATTTCAAGGAGATAGTTATGCGTACACTTAATCTGCTAGCAATATCACTTTTTTTGGGATGTTACGTTCCAGTTGTACTTGCCGCTGATGCTTCCGTAACTATTTCCTCACCCACTGATGGGGCAAAAATAAGTAGTAAATCTAAAATAAAAGTTTCCTATGAGGTAACGCCTGGCCAAAACGGTGATCATGTACATTTATACATAGACGAAAAGGAAGCCGTAGTATTACGCAAATTAAAAGGCACTCACACAGTAGAATCATTAGATCCGGGAAAACATGCCATATGCATCAAAATAGTTAACAAGGGGCATACTCCTATCGGGGTTCAAGCATGCACCAACGTTGATGTAGTATAACGAAATAACCGCCATGGAAAACCTGAGCTACGCCGTAGTACAGGTAGTGCATAATTTCGGTGCTGTTGCTGTTGTGGGCGGCGCAGCATTTGCATTATATTCAGGAGCAACTGCTGCTCTACATCAAAAGCTTGCATGGCTGGTTGGACTCGGATGGGCAGCTCAAGCAATGAGTGGTATGGGCTTTGCTGCAGTCAGCTATTATTACTACGACGAACTTCCAGATATACATGGCATTGCGATGGCAGCGCTAATTATTAAAATGCTATGCGCAGTATTTGGAGTGAGTCTCGCTATAATTTACCTACGCTATTCCGCTACTTTGGCCGTAGAACGTCGGCATCTCGCATGGCTACTGCTCACAGTGCTAGGCCTAACAGCATTGACCGCAGCAGCCTTTTTACGCTGGTTTTCTTAGCCCACCTTTAATACCCACTGCCTAAACCTCTAGAATTTTTCCATTTGATTTTTCTGTAAAACTCGGCGCATATTGATCTGTTAAACCCGAACCTAGAGCAATATTATAGGCGAAGGCTGCTACACCTTCCGCTTGGCGAGTTTATGGGTGGCCAAATTCCATATGAGTAATCAACTTTATGCAGTGACGGCTCTGGGAACGTACGGATTCTTCATTCTTAACATGCGTCACTTAACGCTGGTAATTTACACTGATAAATAGTGTTCGCCCCGGTAATGGATAGGCGTTATATTTTCCCGGAATAAATTGGCTGCTTACCGCATAGTTAAAATATTTTCGGTCAAACAAATTATTTACTGACGTGCTCAACTGCCAAGGGCCTGTTTTATGTATAAGCTTAATGTCAGCAACCGTATATGAAGGTATTTTTGTACCTAAAGTATTCGCCTCGTCATTGTCCATGAATTGTGAGTCAACATAGGTGACAGATGAATTCAATAGTGTTTGTTCATTTATTGCCCATGCTGCGCCCAGATTCAGTTTGTGGCTAAGGACTAACGGTACCTTCTTACCTGCAATATTAACGTTAGGCTGGGTGAATGCCCCGCCGGCCAAAACACCGCTTAAAAATTTTGCGTCAATATAAGTATAGGCTGCGTTTAATGAAAGCTGGGATAACACCTGCCATTTTCCATCCAATTCCAAACCTCTGCGCCGTGACGGTGGCAAGTTAGTGTTGCCAATACCCGTAGTAAAGGGATCAAGATGGATTTCATTATGAACCTTGTTATTGAATAATGTCGTTCGCCAGTTTCCATCACGGATACGTTGTTCCACACTGACTTCCATGTTTTCTGACGTCTGAGGACGTAGAAATTGAAATTGATTAGTAAAGGCTGGCGATGATTCGTAAATTTCATCTATATTTGCGAAGCGGAAGCCACGCCCAATTTTTCCATTTAACGACACTCCACTGTCGAGTTGATGACGCAGACTGAGTTCGTAAGCATTTTTTGAAGCCTTAAAAGAATCCGGTGCAGCAGCAGAACCAAATGCCGCGCCAGGAGCGGCCGCGTTGTAAATGTCATTCGCGTTTATAAATATTCGTTCATTACGCACCCCGGCCAACAGGGATGTTGCTTTTGATAAATGCGTCGTATTTTGTAAATACCAAGCGCTATTTTGCTGGTTCATGGATATTTGGTTAATTGGCTGCCCAATATTCACCGCAGCGTTCGACGTATGCAAGTCAAAATTCCAGCGATACACATCAATACCCGCTACCAATGTGCTATCCCCACCCAATGAATGCGGAACCTTAATGCGAGGTGTAAGCGAAGTCACGTTCAAATCACTATCGCGATAATTTGGGAAACCGTTAAAATCAAAATAGGATTTTTGATTTTTGGTGCGGCGTGCTACGCCCACATTTACATCCGCACCAGAAAATCGTTGCCGCCATTCAAGCGCAACTTGATTGCCATCGCGGCTGGAATAGTCCAGCGGGGTGGCAGTGCCACGTGGATCAGTCGCCACCAGGTTAATGCCAGCGCTTGGTTGAACCAGACGTGCACCGGGTAAGCGAATGTCCTGCCGATCAATCCCAACTTTCAATGCTAGCTCACCCGTGTCCAACTTCCACCGTGAATTTGCCTGCACATTGGTTTGCTCGTTGCGGTTGTTCGCACGGTATCCATCAGAAACAAATTGACTAGCTGTAAAGTCAATTCCTGCTGTACCCGAGAAATAATTAGCATTTGCCTGCACTTCAGACGTACCGTAACTACCTGCTTTAACACGAACTTGCCCCGTTGTGCCTGCTTGCGTAGGTGATTTGGTGATAATGTTGATTACGCCGTTAGTTGCACCGTCACCGTATAACACAGCACCACTGCCACGCATAATCTCAATGCGCTCAATCGAAGCGAATGGGATGGCCGACCACTGAACTCCTGAAAGATCCGCGTTGGTAATGCGTCGCCCATCCAGCAGAATTAGAGTGTTTTGCCCGGCATTTGCACCAAAACCGCGCAAATCCACCGTGGCTAATGCGGCATTGTTGCCATATAGATCTCTCGTTGAAATACCGGCTTGTTGCGAAAGTAATTCCGGTATGGTGCGGGCGCTACTATTATTGATGCTTTCGCGCGTAATGACGGATACATTAAGTGGCTTGTCAGCGTATGTCTCTTCGAATCGCGTCCCGGTGACAATGATAGTTTCGAGAGTAGGGTCTTCCGTTATGGCGTTAGCTGATGAAGTAACCGTGCACAAAATAACGGCGACAAATTTTTTGAGTTTCATTAAGATTTTCCTGAGCGAATTCCAAGGTTCCCCGTTGGAATGTTCGAACACAGGAAATGCACAAGCAAAAGGAAAGGGGGGAGACTAACCGGTGCGGCTTGCAATCCCGCCGTCCATGCGCCACCCGCAGCATTTCCTGACCTAAGGAGCCTCTGATGAGGCTCCTGTGCTCATGGCCGGTATCCGGGCTTGCAGGACTAGACGCATCGCCTTCCCATGATTACTCACAGTGGCTTAACTCAAGTTTTCCATAATATACGCGTCTTAACATTTACCACTTGCTAGGTTCTGTCTGCTATGAAAATTTAATCAGCTAGGAGAGGCCGCTGCCTTGATAAATCAGGCTGGCCCTGCTTCTTACCCATTAAATTTACTTATCAAACGAATACTGTGCGAGCGGCACGCGAATTTATGAAGCATCCAGGTTATCAACACGTCCACACCTGCTTACCGTTGCGGGGGCAGCACAGGCCTAAGGAATTAACTCCCTCACCTGTTTCCCGTTTAACCAGACGCATTCTTGTGTCTGGCACCTTAAGCGTCGCGGAGTATACCAGACGCGAATGCTTGAATTTTTAGAGGCGCCCTGCATCTTATAAAGTACATCCTAAGAACAATGGTAAAATTATCCTTTATTTGTAAGATTTAAATTAGGACTGTGTACCATGAGCTCACGCAACGAATATTTGTTTGAACAATCGCAACATGTGATTCCCGGTGGGGTCAACTCGCCAGTACGTGCATTTAAATCAGTGGGTGGCACACCGCTGTTTTTTAAACGCGGGCAAGGCGCATATGTATGGGATGCTGACGACAAGCGTTACATTGATTATGTCGGTTCGTGGGGGCCGATGATTGTTGGCCACTGCCATCCTGCCGTGGTCACGGCAGTGCAGGAGGCTGCTGCGCAAGGTTTGGGTTTCGGTGCGCCCACTGCCGCCGAACTGGAAATGGCCGAACTGTTGTGCAAACTACTTCCCAGCATCGAAATGGTTCGATTGGTGAGTTCCGGTACCGAAGCCACCATGACGGCGATCCGTCTGGCACGCGGTTTTACTGGGCGTAGCCGGATAATTAAATTTGAAGGCTGTTATCACGGCCATTCAGATGGCCTGCTGGTCAAAGCAGGTTCCGGCGCACTGACTTTCGGCCAGCCGAGTTCCTCCGGTGTGCCAGCAGAAATCGCGGCGTTGACTACAGTACTCGACTATAACGATGTGGCTGGACTGGAGCATACTTTTGCCGCGATAGGCAACGAGATTGCCGCAGTTATCGTTGAGCCAGTCGCGGGCAACATGAACTTGATTATCCCCAAGCGCGAATTTCTGGATGCGTTGCGTGCGCTGTGCACTAAGCATGGTGCAGTGCTTATTATGGACGAGGTGATGACTGGCTTCCGCGTCAGCCTGCAAGGCGCACATGGCCATTACGGCATCAAGCCGGATCTGGTCACGCTGGGCAAAGTCATGGGCGGTGGCTTACCTGCTGCGGCTTTCGGGGGGAGGCGAGACATAATGCAATGCTTGGCACCGCTCGGTGCCGTGTATCAAGCTGGCACACTGTCCGGCAATCCGGTGGCAGTGGCGGCGGGACTGGCTACACTTGAATTGGTGCAGCAGCCGGATTTCTACGAGCACTTAAGCGTGTCGGCGCGCCAACTAACCGAAGGCTTGGAACAGGCTGCTAAGCAGCATGGCGTCGACTTTTCCGCCCAATCCATTGGCGGCATGTTCGGTTTGTATTTCCGCGCCACCTCGCCGACCTCTTATGCCGAAGTGATGACCTGCGACAAGGACGCGTTCAATCGTTTTTTTCATGCCATGCTGGACGAAGGTATATACATGGCGCCATCCGCGTTCGAGGCCGGTTTCGTGTCGTCAGCGCATACAGACGCAGACATTGCGCAGACCATCGCGGCTGCCAACAAAATTTTCGCAGCCTGGTAGCATGGGACTATTTTCGCGTGCTACATTTTTTACCACGGTTAACCATTTGCGCGATTTGCCGGTGCATGGCGGAAGAGAAGTTGCTTTCGCCGGCCGCTCCAACGCAGGCAAGTCAAGTGCCATCAATACGTTAGCCAATCACGTTCGCTTGGCTTACACCAGTAAAACACCGGGGCGGACCCAACATCTAAATTATTTTGATTTGGGCGAAAATTGTTTTTTGGTGGACTTGCCGGGTTATGGATATGCCAAAGTGCCACTGGATATAAGAGCGCACTGGGAAGGGCTGCTGAGTGGGTATATACAGACACGGGAAGCATTGTGCGGGCTGGTTATCATAATGGATACGAGACATCCGCTCACCCAGCTGGATGAGCAAATGCTGGATTGGTTTGCACCCACTGGCAAGCCGGTGCATGTACTACTTACCAAGTCAGATAAACTCAGTCGTCAGCAGGCGAATATGACGTTGAGCCGCGTAAAATTGCACCTCGCGGAACATTTTCCGTTTTGTTCGGTGCAGTTGTTTTCTAGTCTGAAAAAAATAGGTATGGATGAGGCTGAGGCAGTGATTGCCGGCTGGCTTTCTGCCGAATAGCAGACAAAAAAATCCCTCGGTTAATAAGAAAACCGAGGGTGAAAATGTCTCGACTTCTTTTGCTCAAGACAGCCCGCTCAGGGAGGAGAAGCGGGAGATGACATTTAAGCATCTGTACGTGAGATTAGAAAATGATGGAAAAGTTCCAAAACAAGTAAAAATTTTAGGATTTAAGTTATGCACACACTTGGGCAATATCCACATAAACGGATGCGGCGCATGCGCCACGATAAGTTTTCGCGCGCCTTGATGCGTGAAAACGCGCTAACTACAGCAGATTTTATTTACCCGGTATTCGTACTGGAAGGCATAAATCGCGAGGAAGCTGTGGCGTCTATGCCTGGAGTTAAACGCCAGACTCTGGATAAACTGCTAGTGCAAGCTGAGGAATGCGTCAAACTGGGCATACCTATGCTTGCCCTGTTCCCTGTAATTGATACTTCGCTCAAGTCGGAAGATGCGCGTGAGGCGCTCAATCCAGACGGCCTTGTACCGCGCGCAGTAGCCACGCTCAAAAAACACTTCCCCGAGCTTGGTCTGATGACTGATATTGCTCTTGATCCTTATACTAGTCACGGACAAGATGGATTGATTGATGCTCATGGTTATGTCATGAACGATGAGACCGTCACCGTCCTGGCGCAGCAGGCACAAGTCCACGCACAGGCCGGAGCTGATGTGGTGGCGCCTTCCGACATGATGGATGGGCGCATTGCTGCCGTACGGGCTGCCCTTGACCGACAAGGATGTAAGCACACCCGTATCATGGCCTATTCAGCCAAATATGCTTCCAGCTTCTATGGCCCATTTCGTGATGCAGTTGGTTCCAGCGCCAATCTGGGTACAGGCGATAAACACACTTATCAAATGGATCCAGCCAATTCCGACGAAGCATTGTGGGAAGTCGGTCTGGATTTGCAGGAAGGCGCCGACATGGTAATGGTCAAGCCGGGCATGCCTTATCTGGACATTGTTCGGCGTATCAAAGATGAATTTAAGGCGCCAACTTTTGTGTATCAGGTAAGTGGCGAATACGCCATGCTTAAAGCGGCTTCGCAAAACGGCTGGCTGAACGAACAAGCTTGCGTACTGGAATCCTTGCTATCATTCAAGCGGGCCGGCGCGGACGGCATCCTGACTTACTTTGCCTTAGATGCGGCACGGTGGTTGAAGCAGGGATAACTGGGCCGATTAATGCTCGTGGACTTTTGTCGATCGATCAAAATATCTGGATTCCGGCCTTCGCGGGAAAGATAAATTGCATTATTTGGGTGGCCGACTCTGTGGTTAGACAAAGAGGCAATAACCAATGAGAATTGCGACAATTTTTTTATTCGTTTGTAGCAGCCTGTTCGTTTCGGCCTGTACAACAACCCCAGAAGATCAAGCTCGTTGGGCTGCATATGAGCATGAGCTAAGCACTAAGGTTGTAGACCCTCGGCCAATTATTTACGAGATGAATCCCTGAACATTCTGCCAGTTACATAAATTCGGCCTATCCAGTCTGAGAGAGTATTGCAAGTTGCGTACAAGAAACGCTGTATGGCAACCTTACTCAAGTCTATGGCAGACGCATTATGTTACTCGATAACAAAATTGGAAAAACTTAAACTGAGAATTGAGGAGCGAATATGGACATTCACGTCTATGACACTTACGTAAAAGCTAAAGATGGTCACACTATGCACTTCGACGTATTCTCTGCGGTGAAGGATGATCAGAAAGCGATCGAATCTGCTAAAGAGTGGCTGACTTCAATCGGTGAAGGCGAAGCACTTATTACGAGTAAAGAATGCAAATTCTGCCACATTCAAAGTGCATCCACCAACGTTATTGAAGCGATTAACAAAGATGGGTACTTCATCTACAAGATGGAAGGGTGTAAGTAATAGAATTTTAGTGCTCCAATAAGTAGGATTGGCAAACCGTTCGTAGCAAATGAGTTCCAAATTTGCTAGCACAGACCCATTGATTTTTGATTTAATGCGGCTACGCTATCATTTTCAGTAAGAAATTATTTCATTCAAGCCGAGGAAAGCGCGCGCAAATATAATGCTCCGATACCAGCTTGTCTTTGTTGAAGGCTTTTGCGGCATAGCGCATCTCATTTCAAACAGTTATTCTGTTACCAGACTAAATTGTGTCTGGCAACACACAGGAGTTAATCATGTCAAATAAAAAAGTGATTCAAACCCTTGACGCACCAGCCGCTATTGGCATTTATTCGCAAGCGGTCTGCGTAAATAAAACTGTGTATCTTTCCGGCCAAATCGGGCTAGATCCCAATAGCATGCAAATGGAAGAAGGTATAGAGGCGCAGATTCATCGCGTATTCCAGAACCTGCGCGCAGTGGCTGGTGCTGCCGACAGCAGCTTGAAAGATGTGGTTAAGCTCAATGTTTATGTCACTGATATAAACAGCTTCGCCAAAGTGAACGAAATCATGACAACCTATTTCCATCAACCCTACCCGGCGCGAGCGGTGGTTGGAGTGGCCGCATTGCCGCGAGGCGCGCTGGTGGAGATGGATGGCATATTGTGCTTGCAGGACTAGGCACACATTTCCTGTGCTATCTTCGCTTTGCAGTATTTCAAACGTGCTTCCCGCCAGCACTTCTGTAGCCACATTAACCAGGCTCGCAAAACTTGGAATTCACAACCGCTTCGATCTGGTGCTGCATTTACCGTTACGTTACGAGGACGAAACCCGGGTAACGCAGATTGACGCGCTTCTGCATGGTGTAAACACCCAAGTGGAAGGCGAGATTATCCACAACGAGGTCATGTTTCGTCCTCGTCGCAGCCTCATGTGTCAATTGCAAGACAGTACTGGTGTGCTGCATCTCAGATTTTTGAATTTCTACCCAAGCCAGCAAAAGCAGCTCGAAGTAGGGAAGAAAATTCGCGCCTTGGGTGAGGTGCGCATGGGCTATTTCGGCATGGAGATGGTGCATCCAAAGTGTCGCGTCGCGAGTGAGAGCGCACCACTGAAACAAGCGCTGACACCCGTGTATCCAACTACCGCAGGCTTGCCACAAACTACGCTAAGCAAGCTCATTCAATCTGCCTTGAATGAGCTTGAGCTGACTGACACACTGCCAGCCGATTTGCTCGCACGCTTGAAGCTTTCGAGCTTTGCCGATAGCGTAAGGCTGTTGCATAATCCTCCGCCCGACATTGATGAGGATGCGCTGCTTAAACGCACCCATCACGCTTGGTTACGCATCAAATTTGATGAATTACTGGCACAGCAACTTTCTATGCGAATACATTACCGCAAGCGGCAAAGTCGCAATGCGCCTCGCCTGCGTGGACTCGGCCATTATTCCCAGCGACTGTTGCAGACACTAGCCTTTAGTCTCACTACCGCTCAACAAAAAACCTTGCGGGAAATCAGCCACGATCTTGAACAAGCGCATCCGATGCAGCGACTGCTGCAAGGCGATGTGGGTAGCGGTAAAACCATTGTTGCACTACTGGCTGCCTTGCAGGCGATAGAAAATGGCTATCAGGTGGCTTTGATGTCGCCCACCGAAATACTTGCCGAACAGCACTATCAAAAATTACGTGATTGGCTGGGGCCGCTTGGTATCAGCCCTGCATGGCTTTCTGGCAGCCTGAAGAAAAAAGATAAGCAAGCCGCTATCGAACGTATCGCACAAGGCGAAACGCAGTTGGCCATCGGCACGCACGCACTGTTTCAGGATCAAATTACATTCCCCAAACTGGGATTGGTTATCGTGGACGAGCAGCATAAATTCGGCGTACAGCAACGTTTAGCGCTGCGCGGCAAGGGTGACGAGCCGCACCAGTTGATGATGAGTGCCACACCCATCCCGCGTACCCTGGCGATGAGTTATTACGCCGACCTCGACGTATCAGTAATCGACGAATTGCCACCGGGGCGCACGCCTGTAATCACTAAACTTGTTAGCGACAACAGGCGTGAAGAGGTGCTTGAGCGTGTTCACCAAGCCTGTCTCGCCGGGCAGCAGGCATATTGGGTCTGCCCGTTGATTGATGAATCAGATACGCTAGAATTGCAGACTGCACTGGATACACATCAGCGGCTGGCACAAGCGCTGCCTGATCTGCGAGTAGGTCTGGTGCATGGCAAACTAAATAGCGCCGAGAAAATTAGCGCGATGGCCGCGTTTAAATCGGGTGAAACTCATCTCTTGGTGGCCACCACGGTGGTCGAAGTCGGCGTGGATGTACCCAATGCTGCCATGATGGTGATTGAACATGCCGAACGCATGGGACTGGCTCAGCTGCACCAATTGCGCGGACGCGTCGGGCGTGGTGCTGCGCAGAGTTTATGCATTTTATTATTTCAACAACCGCTTTCTGAATTAGCGCGCGCGCGCCTGAAAATCATTTATGAAAATACGGATGGCTTTGAAATCGCTCAGCAGGATTTGAGTCTGCGCGGGCCGGGTGAGCTGTTGGGCGCACGCCAAAGCGGCGTCCCCATGCTGCGTTTTGCTGATATCACCGAAGATGCTGCATTGCTCAATTGCGCGCAAGCTATTGCTGACGAAATGCTGAGCGATTTTCAGCAAGAAGCACGCGAACACTTGCAGCGATGGATGGCGAATAGACAAGATTATCTGCATGTCTGATACTAGTTTGGCGCGCGTGCGTGTTATGCGTACTGCTTTCCGCAAGCAGGAAAAAGCTGATAGCTTGTTTTCCTCTGTGCCTAGTGGGCAGAGCGAAACGAGGAGGACGAAGTCGATTGGAGGCGTAGAATCCTGGCACACCTTCCTGCCTGATATCGATGCAGGCTATGCGCCTTGGATGCGTACTGATGGATCACTTACGTTGCGCATTCAGCAACGTTGCAAAAATTTCAGCGTGTGTAACGTGCATAACCGACTGGCAACTGCCGTGTACGATGAAGCGGCGCTACTTGGTTTGCCAGTCAAGCAGAAAATTTATACACGTGAGGTATTCTTGCATGCCGATGGCAAGCCAGTTGTATACGCGCATAGCGTGGTTGCGGCGCAGCATTTGTACGGTGCATGGCACGCACTGCGAAATTTGGGCAATCGTCCATTAGGCGCACTATTGTTTGCCCACCCGCTGGTGCGGCGCTCAGCGCTGCATTTTCATGCACTTAAACCAAATCATCCGCTATATCGACGCGCTGCCGTTGCTCTCGCCATACCACCGCAAAAGTTATGGGCACGGCGTTCGCTATTCATCTTGCACAACGCACCACTGCTGGTGACTGAGATTTTTTTGCCGGATATTCTGGCGCTGAACACATGAACTTTAACGAGCGAATAAATCTGTATATCAAGCTAACGAGGCTCGACCGCCCTATTGGTATTCTGCTGCTGCTGTGGCCAACTCTGTGGGCCGTGTGGATTGCGGGCAACGGCCAGCCGGCATGGAGCATCGTCGTTATTTTTGTGCTCGGCACAGTATTGATGCGCTCTGCAGGCTGCGCCATCAATGACTATGCCGACCGTGATATCGACAAGCAGGTGAAGCGTACCAAAGATCGCCCACTCACCAGCGGGAAACTTGCACCGAAAGAGGCTTTGTGGCTGGCGGCTGGGCTCTCGCTCCTCGCCTTTCTGCTGATTTTGCCGCTCAATGGATTGACGCTGCTATTGTCTATTCCCGCTTTGTTCGTTGCTGCCAGTTACCCCTATACCAAACGATTCTTTGCCATTCCCCAAGCGTACCTCGGTATTGCATTCGGCTTTGGTATCCCGATGACATTCGCAGCACAACTCGGCAGCGTTCCCGCCATAGCGTGGTGGTTATTATTAGCCAATGTATTTTGGGCAATTGCTTACGACACCGAATACGCGATGGTGGATAGGGATGATGACATACACATAGGCATCCATTCATCCGCACTACTTTTCGGTAAATACGATATCGCTGCGGTGATGGTCTGTTATGGCGTTACGCTGACCATACTCGCGGCAGTCGGCAGTATGCTCGGGCTAGGCACGGTCTACTACATCGGCTTATTGTGCGCGGCAGGCATCGCCATCTACCACTACACTTTGATTCGAGAACGTCAGCGCGAAGCTTGCTTTAAGGCTTTCTTGCACAATAGCTGGTTTGGCGCTGCGGTGTTCATGGGTATCGCGCTGGATTATCTGCTGCACTAGTTGAGAGCTTCGAATTTCGGCACATAACCGATCGAGTAATTTGGGAGAATCCAGAGAAACAGCTTGAGCTTCCATCTGCATAATTTTAGGATGTTCTATAACAACGGTTTAGCAAAATGCACGACGAAGATAATGAAAAATATGGGGGAGTTGGGGTTGTTTGACAATGCTTGCCGATATAGGCAAGCATTGCTGGCACATGAAAATGTTTTCTATATTACGTTAGCGGCAAGAATATTATGATTTCCGAGTCACAATACTGGATAAGCGATTTAAAAAAAAATGTAGAGTTCATCCATTCAAAGCTTGACCAGAGCGTGTGGCGAGAAGCTTCTTTTGGTGCTTTGGAAAAAAGAATTATGTTGTCTTGCTACATAGTCCGTAAGCTATTTGAGTCAAACAAAGTGATTCCCGATAACTTCAATGCACCCGTGGCGTTGTACGCTTATAAGGGCAATGGAAAAGCTGTTGATTTCCTGAATTCGCATCGGATTGACGAGCTGTACAAAACACATGCTCCAGAAGTGACCACCAAACCATTTTCATTCATCATCAATCAAATCATACATAGTTTCGTGTTCGCGTTTGTATTCGATGCACCAAACCAAGTTTCGGGAATTATTTTTAATTCGGATAGGAGCAAAAAGGATTCTTTATTCCTACTCAAACTTAAAGACCTGATCAATGCCCTTTCTCCAATTGCACAGTGCTACATTGGTAAGGCTGTTTTTCAGCGTAACGAGAGCGGTGAGATGGTGTTGGTTCATGCGGAATAATGCCGCTAACCCGGCCGTCGAGAAGGACTGCGCAAAAACGCGCAGCACCTCATTTTTACATTAGAAGGCTCAAGCCGTGCACACACACTCCGCCAGAGATCACCAAGTAGCTATGTAGGGTGGGCACGTTTTTGTGCCCACGCGGATTCGTCATTTTGGGGTAGATAGCTATGTCACGTTATCGCCGCGTAATGGCTGCAGGCTCAAGCTATTTCTTTACGGTGGTCGCTTACCGGCGCCAGTCGATTCTATGTGACGAAGCGATTCGAATAAAATAGGGTCAGAGTCGAATGGCACTTACTTAAGGCTTAATTGCATGAAGTAACGAAAGAAACAGGCTGGCATGGTGGTACGATTTAGTCGCCAAACCATCGCAACCACCCGGAGCCCGCCCGCATGCATATTCATCGTTCTGCGTTATCCAAACAACATCGCGTCCAACATTACACTGCCGCCAACGACGCATTCGATTTTTTCAATATGCTCACTTCTCCCGATCTGCTGGACACGCTGGAAACTTCATTGCCCGAGCATCGCTAGCGGCTATTTCCGCCAACAGAGAGGCTGTCCATGTTCCTCGCGCAAGCTCTGAAACCGGATCGTTCGTGCCAAGGCATCGTCAATGATGCTGAGGTGAAACGCCTGATCCACGGCTTGCCGCATTGCAGTACCAATACGGGGGCATACTGCAAAGCCCGCAAGCGGCTGCCGCTGGAAATGATCACGGGAATGGTTCGTCACACGGGCCGCTTGATCTGTGCAGAAGGCTCCGATACGTGGCTCTGGCGCGGGCGGCGGGTGCGGCTGGTGGACGGTACGACCGTGACACTGCTGGACACGCAGGCCAACCAAACCGCCTACCCGCAACAGCACGGACAGAAACCCGGCCTGGGTTTTCCCATCTGCCGCATTGTAGGGGTAACCTGTCTGTCCAGCGGCGTCGTGCTCGACGCGGCCATGGGCGGGTACAAAGGCAAAGGCAGCGGGGAGCAGGCGCAGCTGCGGACGCTCTTGGATATATTTGAGTCCGGCGACGTGATATTGGGGGACGCATTCTATGGCACGTATTTCTTGCTGGCCGAACTCCGTTCGCGCGGAGTGGACGCCTTGTTTGAACAACAAGGCATGCGCAAACGTTCTACCGATTTTAGGCTGGGTAAAAAGCTGGGGATCAAGGATCACCTGATCACGCTGTCCAAACCAAAAATCCGCCCGGAATGGATGTCGGTCGAGCAGTACGAGTCTGCACCCGACACACTCGACATCAGGGAACTGGAGGTTGGCGGCAAGACGCTGGTGACGACGATGACATGCCCAAGTACAACCTCGAAAAGCGCGCTGAAGGATTTATACAAGCGCCGCTGGCAGGTGGAGCTGGATATACGCAATATCAAAACCACACTGGGTATGGAAACCCTGAGCTGCAAAACCCCGGAGATGGGTGAAAAAGAACTGTGGGTTTATCTTCTGGCCTACAATTTGATTCGCCTGGTCATGGCGCAGTCGGCGTTGGTGGCCGATTTACTGCCACGGGCGCTAAGCTTCAAACACGCCCTCCAGCTTTGGTTGGCTTGGAGCGGGATGTCAGCGCGAGAGGATGACGAGGATAACCTCAAAAAATTACTGGCGCTGGTGGCCGAGCAGTCTGTCGGCAACCGCCCCGGACGAATCGAGCCAAGGGCAATTAAACGACGCCCCAAACCATATCCGCTACTGACAAAAACAAGGGATTTGGCAAGGGAGCAAGTGATGAAATATGGGCATCCGAAAAAGCTTAAGTAAGTGCCATTCGGGTCAGAGTCGATATAATTTGATATAACCCGCGTAAGGCGCACTCGGTAGGGCGGCAATAAGCGAAGTGCATTGCGCCGTATGATAATATTCCACAACCCGCTGATTGAGTCGTGCCGCGCATTCTCTCATCTCCGTGACGGTATTCGCCGTAGTTGGTAGTATGCTCGGGCTAGGAATGGCCTACTACATCGGTTTATTGTGCGCGGCAGGCATCGCCATCGACCACTACACTTTAATTCGGGAACGTCAGCGTGAAACTTGCTTCAAGGCTTTTCTGCACAACAACTGGTTTGGTGCTGCGGTGTTCATCGGTATTGCGCTGGATTATCTGCTGCGCTTGTCGAGAGTTTTGTAGTTAACCTAAAAATTATGATAGCTGGCCGGAACAACGCTATTCTGAAAATCAATCGATTCTATTGATTTTTGATGGTGGTGATACGGCCATTCAAGTCGCGGGTGTAGAGTATTTTTGTCGCGTTGTGATGTTGGGCTTCGCAAGCTCAGCGCCAACCTACGCTAGCCCAAGCTACGCTTGCTCAGGCTTACCTATCTAGTGCTGATACGATGGCAGAGATCGGGGGCCATTTCGGGGTACACTACATGACGGTAAGTCGCGCAGTGCGGAAGTTTGAAGAAGATCGAAAAAAATGTTGTAACGATTAGAGCTGACCCCGTGCGTAGACCAAACTTATGGAAAAGGTGGTTTATTTTCCTATACTCGCCACCGAGGCTAGCATTCCGGGCGGGCCGTTGCAGCCAACCGGCGTCGGTACCGGTCACTTCAGGATGACCACTGCCAACGATGCCGCAATGATCGATTGCTGCCTACCACCCGAGCGGGCATGACCCGCTACGGGACGGCCATACCGATCAGGCCTGCCATTGTTATGCTTTATGAAATACTTTAATAGGCCTTACAGGTGTTATTGGAATGACAATAGTTTTATTTTTCAACTTTATGTTTATGCATGCAATTGGATAGAGTGTTCGACGTAGCCATTTCGTCAGTTCACTGACAAGCCATTTTTCAGGCGACTGGCCAGGCCCCCAACCCGGTTGCCCTTTCAATCTGTTACCTTTAAGGAGTCCACATGAAGCCGAATTTCTTGCAGACGTCGCTGGCGCTGGCGCTTTTGGCCGCCGTCCCCGCACGCGCCGACCAGGTCATCCCGGACGATCTGATCGTTCAGGGCTCGATTTGCGCCGGAACCGATTGCGCCAACAACGAGAGCTTCGGCTTTGACACCGTGCGCTTGAAAGCGAACGACACGCGCATCAAGTTCGAGGACACCAGCGTTGGCACTTTCCCGAGCAATGATTGGCAGCTGACGGCCAACGATACAGACAGCGGCGGCGGTGGTAATTACTTTGCGATCGACGATATCACCGGCGCGAAAACGCCCCTGAAAATCATGGCGGGTGCGCCCAGCAATTCCCTGCATATCAACGCCAGCGGACTCGTCGGCCTGGGCACTGCGGCACCGGTCCTGAACCTGCACATCAAGACCGGCACATCACCGGCCATCCGTCTGGAACAGGATGCCAACAGCGGTTTTAGCCCGTATACCTGGGACCTGGGCGGCAATGATGCCGGCTTTTTCATCCGTGACCTGACCGGCGGCAGCAACCTGCCGCTGCGCATCCGGCCGGGGGCGCCGACCAGCAGCATCGATATCGCAGCCGATGGCAAGGTGGGCATCGGCAACACGTCGCCGGCCGCTAGCCTGCACATCAGCGGCAACCAGGGCAGCAGTCGGCTGCGCGTCGAGGACGCCAACGCCACAACGGCGCCACGCACCCTGCTGGCGCTGGTCAACAACGGCGGGGTGACCGCCAGCTATAGCGTGGCACCGGGGGTTGCCTGGGAAACCCGTGCCGACGCCAGCAGCTGGACCATTGCCCAGGCCGGGGCACCGGGGTCGGGACAGTTCAGGCTCGATGACTCGGGCAATCTGGCGATCAGCGGCACCCTCAGCCAGGGTTCCAGCCGCACCCTGAAGACCGACATTCGCTCGGTCGACCGCAACGCCCTGCTCGACAAGGTCCTGGCGCTGCCATTGTATGCCTGGCGTTACAAGTCAGCACCAGTTTACGAACGGCATCTCGGGCCGATGGCCGAAGACTTCCACGAGCTGTTCGGCACCGGCAGCGATCCGCGCCGGCTGGCACCGTCCGATGTCGCGGGCGTCGCCCTGGGGGCGCTTCAGGCACTGGCCGGCAAGGTCGCCGAAAAGGACACCCAGATCAACGCGATCAAGCGCCGCATCGAGGCGATCGAAGCGCGCTTGGCCGGTTCACTCTAAGCACTGGGGAGATCATGATGAAACGACTTTTCTGCATTACGCTAGTGCTTGGTCTGTCCATGGTAAGCAGCGCTCGCGCCGATCAGGTGATCCTGGACGACCTCATCGTCCAGGGCTCGACCTGTACCGGTTTGGATTGCGTCAACAATGAGGTCTTTGGTCTCGATTCCCTGCGCCTGAAGGAAAACAACCTGCGTATCAAGTTCGAGGACATCAGTCCTGCCCCCTTACCCGGCAATGACTGGCAGATCACCGCCAACGATTCTGCATCGGGCGGCGCAAACCAGTTCTCCATTGAAGACATCAGTGCCGCGCAGGTGCCTTTCAAGCTCTTGGCCGGCGCCCGCAGCAACAGTCTGCTGATCTCACCGACTGGGGCGATCGGCCTGGGCAGTGCTGCACCGGCGCTGAACCTGCACATTCTGAAATCGGATACCCCAGCGATGCGTCTGGAACAGGATGCCAGTGCCAGCACAACGCCGCAGACTTGGGACGTTGCCGGCAACGAAGCGAATTTCTTCGTGCGTGACGTGACCGCGGGCTCACGCTTGCCGCTGCGCATTCGGCCCGGCGCTCGGCATAACAACCTGGTAATCACCGGCAATGGCGCTATCGGCGTCGGCACGCCACTTCCCCAGGCACAACTGCACCTGTTTGGCAGCGCCGGGGGCACCCAGCTCAAGGTGGAAGAACTTAGCGGTGCCACGGCGGCACGCACGCTGCTTGAAATCGCCAACCTAGGCGAGATCGTCAGCCGTTTCGATGCCGCCGACAGTCATTGGCTGCAACAGATCGCCGCCAGCAACTACCGGCTGACCACCGGGAGCAACAGCCTGCCCAGGCTGACCTTGAGCGACAGCGGCAATCTGGCCATCCCGGGCAGCCTGTCTCAGGGTTCCAGCCGCAGCTTGAAGCAGGACATCGTGCCGCTGGATATCGGCGGCGGCAGCGCCAAGGTGCTCGACCTGCCGCTGTTCGATTGGCGCTATATCGAAGATGTAGCCGCGGGGCGCGGCAAGGATAGCCACATTGGGCCGATGGCCGAGGATTTCCACGCCCGCTTTGCCACCGGCGCCGACCCGCAACGTCTGGCGCCCGGGGACGTCGCCGCAGTGGCCTTGGTCGCGGTCAAGGACCTCGACCGGCAGCTCGCAGAAAAAGACGCCCAACTGGTCGTCCTGATGGATCGTCTGGATCGCCTCGAGCGGCATCTGGAAAGCGTCGAGAGGACCCAGCCATGAACCGACCCACCCCGAAGCCCGAAGCCCACAGCCTGGGCATGGCCGGTCGGCACCTGCTGGGCGCCGCATTGTTATGCCTGTTCGCCGGGCCGGTATCCGGCGCACCGTTGACGGTGTTTCCGCTCAGCCTGCCACCGGTCGTCGCCAGCAGCCCCTATAACGTCACCATCACGCCCAGCGATGGCAGCGCGCCTTACCATTTCAGCCTCGCCGCCGGCCTGCTGCCGCCCGGCCTGACGCTTAGCACCACCCCGGCGAATGCCACCCTTAGCGGCACCGCCGGGGCCTTCAGCAGCTATGACTTTACCCTGGCGATCGGCGACAGCATCGGCGCAGAACGCTATCTGAGAGGACTTTCACTGCCGAACACCGTGGCCAGTGGCAGCAACCTGCCGCTCAGTCCGCCAGGGTCGACCGGTCCTTATGGCATCGTCATCCTCAGTGGTGCCCTACCGCCGGGCATGGTTATCGACAGCAACGGCAACCTGACCGGGAATCCGAGTCAGTCGGGCCGGTTCAGCGCGGTCGTCGAGTTCATCGACAGCCTCGGCAACAAAACCATCCTGACGCTGAGCCTCGATGCCATCGCCCCGGAGCCAGCCCGCCCGATTCCGACGCTGTCCACCTGGGCGTTATGGCTGCTCAGCCTGGGCCTGCTTGTCCTGGGTCTTCGCCGCACGCGTATCTAGAGGAGCCTGCCGGCTGCGCACGGACCGAAAGCGCAAGGGGTTAGATCTCTTAAGAAACAATTTTAACATATTGATTTAATTTTGTTTTAATTATACACTCACATTTAAGACCAGTTTCATTCCCATTTTTTCAGCTTTTTGAGCTAGATGATGTAG
>NZ_CAKMLL010000020.1 GCF_927797785.1 Candidatus Nitrotoga sp. BS
GGTGGCGTGTGTACTCGGTGTCGATCAGTGACAGTAACGCCAGTTCTTGTTCGTCTGGTTTCGCAACCCGGTGCGGCGCATAGATCGTGGTACGATTGACCGCGACCAGCCCGCATTGCTGGGTCACCGTCAGCAACTCTCTTGTGCTGATCCATGACCTGCGAGTCATGGTAGGCATATCCCAGACTTTTTTTTGAGCCAGTCCAGTTCCATCTTCAGCCGCCCAATCTCGGAATACAGGCGCTCCGGGCTGGCGGACGGGTCGACAGGTTTGGGGCCACGCATGGTATCAAACAGACTTGATGCCTGCTCCTGCAATTCCTTCTTCCACAAACCAACTTGTGTCGGATGTACGCCAAACGCCTGTCCAATTTCGTTCGATGTCTTTAAGCCACGGATCGCTTCCAGTGCCACCTTGGCCTTGAACACGCTGGTAAAATTCTTGCGCTTGCTTTCACTCATCTCCTGCTCCTCTTTTACAGCAGGCTTACATCTTAATTTATTGTCTGAAATTCAGGGTCCACTATAGTCCAAGTCGAAAAAGCTGCTTTGCATGTTTGTCTACCTTGTTTGTATGTATCCTTAGCATTAACGCAAAACACAGCAAATTCGATTACAGAGATAGGGGATTTTTAGAGGTGCCCTTTAGATTCTGGAGTTAGCGGGAATTGAGCTGGCTGCTGCTGGAGCATAAGCTATCTTTCCTTGGCGTTGAGGATTTATACCTGAGTCATTTCAGGCGATAATCATATTTTTATTGCTGTCAGTTCTGATCCTTCGGCACGTGATTGTTATAATTAAAACGGATATCAAAGCGCGTTTGGCTGGATATATCCAATATAGAACAAAAGGATAGTAGCAATATGATGCTTATGCTTAGCAATGATGATGGTTATTTTTCACCTGGCCTGGCTTGCCTTGCGGAAACGTTATCTACCATTGCCGAAATAATAGTGGTGGCGCCAGAACGCGATCGCAGCGGTTCGAGTAATTCTCTGACGCTGGATCGCCCGCTCAACTTACGTCGTGCAGCCAACGGTTTTTATTATGTAAATGGTACGCCAACCGATTGCGTGCATTTGGCAGTTACTGGCATGCTGGATACTCAGCCGGATATGGTTATCTCCGGCATTAATGCGGGTGCCAATATGGGTGACGATACAATTTACTCAGGCACGGTGGCAGCTGCGACCGAAGGTTTTTTGCTGGGCATCCCGGCAATTGCCGTATCGCTGGTGGGTAGGGAGTTGGCACATTACGATACTGCGGCACGTGTGGTGACTGAGCTAGTGCTGCAATTTGAAAAACGCACTCATACTCTTCCATGGTTGCTTAACGTGAATGTGCCCGACATTTCTTACGACCAATTGCAAGGCCGCGAAGTGACCCGCCTGGGCAAGCGTCACAAGGCCGAGCCAGTGATAAAGGGAACCAATCCGCATGGAGAGACAGTGTACTGGATTGGTGCGGCTGGCAAGGCGCAGGATGCGGGGGCGGGCACGGATTTTTATGCCATTTCTCAACACCGTGTGTCAATCACGCCATTACAGATGGATCTGACGCAACATAGCCAGCTCGATGCGGTAGGAACATGGCTTACAGGTAACACTACATGAGTGAACGCCATAGTGGCATTGGTATGACCTCGCAACGCACACGCGGGCGATTGATAGAAAGGTTGCGTGTGCGGGGGATTAAGGATGAGGTTGTACTGGCTGCAATGAATGCGGTGCCGCGCCACATATTTATCGACGAAGCACTGGCCAGCCGTGCCTATGATGATGTGGCGTTGCCGCTGGGGTTTGGTCAGACCATTTCTCAGCCTTACATTGTAGCGCGCATGATTGAAATTTTGCGAAATGGACAAGGTCTAAACCGTGTGCTGGAAGTGGGTACCGGTTGTGGTTATCAGGCGGCGGTGCTAGCTCAGGTGGCACGTGATGTATATTCGGTGGAACGCTTGCAGCCTCTATACGAGCGCGCGGCTGGCTACATGAAAGAATTACAGGTAAGAAATGTTTATTTGCGTTATGCGGATGGCAGTATTGGTTTGCCAGCAGTCGCGCCGTTTGATGGCATCATTATGGCGGCAGCAGCTACGCATGTACCACAGGCATTGCTGGAACAGCTAGCTGTGGGTGGTAAGATGGTTCTGCCATTGGGCGCACAGGAACAGTTTTTATGTCTGATTGAGCGTAGGGCGCAGGGTTACCATGAAACGCGCTTGGAGGCAGTGAAATTCGTGCCACTATTGATAGGGAAAGCATGAGACTGAAAAAAATTACTTTTCAATTATTGTCTACTGCTATTGTAGTTATTGTTGCAGAGTTAGTGACGGGTTGTTCTTCCAGCGGGTCTTACGCACCTGTAGTAGAAGGAGGAGTAGGGCGCGAAATTGAGCGCAGAGTCATGATGAGAAAGCCGGTTGTACCGACATCTGCGCCAGCCATTAAAGTTTTGCCACGCGATCAAGACGGGCGTCCGCTGGATTACGTAGTACAAAAAGGCGATACTTTGTATAGCATAGCTTTTAGCTATGGTCTTGATTATCGAGAAATTGCCGAGCTAAATAGTATTCGGAATTATGACATGATCCTGGTGGGCCAGGCGTTACACTTGCCCCCTGTTAGTACTTCGAACGTGGTTACAACTGTAGTAGAAAGCTATCCTCTAAAAGTTCCCGCCAAGAGCCAACCTAAGGTGACCAAGCTGCCGTATACCGAGCAGGCTGTGGCACAGATTGAAAAAATCCAGGAAAACCTGAAAAAACCTGAAACTGTGATGGTGGCCAAAGTCCAGAATAGACCTGAAATTAGACCCGGAGTCAAAATTGATGGTACTGCCGATGATGATGGTAATTCGTTGGAGTGGGGTATGCCAACATCTGGAACGCTAATAAGTGAATTTTCTGAAACCGCCAGCCGCAAGGGAATCGATATTGCCGGTAAGTTGGGCCAAGCGATTGTTGCCAGTTTGGCGGGCAAGGTCGTATATAGCGGCAACGGCCTGCGCGGATATGGCAAGCTGATCATCATCAAGCATAACAAGACTTATCTCAGCGCTTATGCTCATAACGACCAGCTGCTGGTACAGGAAGGGGACCAGGTAAGAAAAGGGCAGAAAATCGCAGAAATGGGCAATACTGATACCGAGCAGGTCAGCCTACACTTCGAGATACGCCGCTTTGGTAAGCCAGTTGATCCTGCCAAATATCTGCCGCTCGTAAAATCTTGAGCAATACTAGGCTTGATGTAACCGATCACAGTCGCGACAGCGCGGGCTTGCGCTACGTCTATCCCGTGGTGTCGCGACGGGCGGGCGGGGTGTCAGTTGGCATCAATCTCAATACCAATAACGCCTGCAATTGGCGCTGTATCTATTGTCAGGTGCCGGATCTCAAGCGCGGCACAGCACCGAGGGTTGATTTGGCGCTGCTGGAGCAGGAGTTGCGCGGTTTTCTTCATGAGTTGCTGCACGGTGATTTTATGCAACGCTGCGTGCCGGAAGAGGCGCGCCGTATTAACGATATTGCTTTGTCCGGTAATGGTGAACCGACCAGTGCCAAAGAATTTGAACAGGTTATTACACTTATCGGCAAGCTGCGACAAGAACTGGCGTTGCCCTCCCACATAAAACTGGTTCTCATCACTAATGGCAGTCTTATGCACCGTAAAAACGTGCAGCAAGGTCTGCGCGAGTTGGCGCAACTCAATGGTGAAGTGTGGTTCAAGGTTGATCGTGCCAGCAAGGCGGAAATGCAGCGAATCAACAATACCCGCACAAGTCTGGTTAAAGTACGCGAGAATCTCGCCACCTCTATCGCGTTGTGCCCGGTTTGGTTACAAACCTGCTGGTTCATGCTGGATGGCAAACCACCGAGTAAGCAGGACGAGGATGATTTCCTGAGTTTTTTGAACACATTGTTACATGACAATATCAAACCTGAAGGTGTGTTGCTTTACAGCTTGGCGCGCCCCACGTTACAGCCAGAAGCACCGAATCTGGCCGCGCTATCAGAGCAGCAATTGGAAGCGTTCGCTGCGCGCATTCGGGCGATAGGAGTTGAAGTGAAGGTGGCAACATAACGACGGGAAAACAGTCTTCGAGCAGACACGTTTTTTCGATCCTTAAACCTGTATCGTTACAGTAAGTCGAAATATGAAGTGTAGAAATCGAAGTTATTCGGTTTTTCAGTTTTTTGGAAAATTAAATCCATTGCAATTAACCGCGCACTTAGAGAATGGCTTGCTTGCCTTTAGGTATAATCCGCGCCTCATTTATTTCTTAAGCTCACCATGAGTATTTTGGTCTGGATTATCACCACTTGCATTTTAGGTGGCACGTTGAGCGTAGCATGTGCAGCATTATTTGCGTTTAGCAGCCGTAAGCAGAATTTCCTTGGTGGCATGGTGAGCTATGCAATTGGTGCCCTGCTTGGAGCAGTGTTTCTCAATATTTTACCCGAAGCAATCAAGCTAACCCCCAATGTAGCTGTTTTGAGTGGCACGGTGTTGTTTGGCATTCTGCTGTTTTTCATCCTGGAAAAATTGGTGCTGTGGAGGCATTGCCACCATGAGCATTGCGAAGCGCATTTGGTAGTCGATACAAAACATGGGTCTGACCATGGACGCAGTGGCATGATGATTATCATAGGTGACACTTTTCATAACTTTGTGGATGGGATCATCATAGCAGCGGCTTTTCTGACTGACGTGCATCTGGGTCTCATTACAGCACTGGCCATCATCGCACACGAGATTCCGCAGGAAGTAGGTGATTTCGCTATCCTGTTGCATTCGGGTTATAGCAAACTACGTGCCTTTCAATTGAATTTAATATCCAGCTTCGCCTCTGTGGCAGGCGGCATACTGGGATACTTTACTTTGCAGACCATGCAGTCGTGGATACCGTCATTGCTGGCGCTGGCAGCTGCAAGCATGATTTATGTTGCGGTGGCAGACCTGATACCTGGATTGCACAAGCGCGTGCAGTTACGCGATACCTTGCAGCAAGTCGTACTGATTGTATCGGGTGTAGGGACAGTGTGGTTGATGAGCGTGTTAATGGTAGAGTAAAAACGATCTCCCCTGCACCACTATTATGCCTTGCACAATTTTGAAAGCTTAGCGAGGATAAATCTGGCTGCAGGAAAGAATATGTACAATTTAATATATAAAGTTAAAGCATGAGCAAACAGAACACAGCGCCACGCGTCGGCTTCGTATCTCTCGGTTGTCCTAAGGCGACTGTGGATTCTGAGCATATCCTTACTCGCTTACGGGCTGAGGGTTATATTATTTCTCCTCACTACACAGATTCCGATCTGGTGGTCGTTAACACTTGCGGTTTCATCGACAGTGCGGTGGAAGAATCGCTTGAAGCAATCGGCGAGGCGTTGGCCGAGAATGGGAAAGTTATTGTTACTGGCTGCTTGGGTGCCAAAGGCAATGTGGTGAAAGAAACGCATCCAAAAGTATTGGCCGTCACGGGCCCACATGCAACAGATGAAGTGATGGAAGCCATACACGCCCATTTACCCAAGCTGCATGATCCATACAGCGATCTGGTCCCGCCGCAAGGTATACGACTGACACCCAAGCATTTTGCATACGTGAAAATTTCCGAGGGCTGTAATCATCGCTGTACCTTTTGTATTATCCCCAGCATGCGTGGCAATCTGGTGAGCCGTCCAGTGGGTGATGTGATGCAGGAAGCGCAGAATCTGGTGAATGCAGGCGTGAAAGAATTACTGGTGATCTCGCAAGACACCAGTGCCTATGGGGTGGATGTAAAATACCTCACGGGTTTCTGGGGTGGGCGGCCGATCAAGACGCGTATGACTGAGCTCGTGCAGACGATGGGCGAGCTGGGCGTATGGGTTCGATTGCATTACGTTTATCCTTATCCACATGTAGATGAAGTCATTCCACTGATGGCGCAGGGAAAAATTTTGCCTTATCTGGATATCCCTTTTCAACACGCCAATGCGCGCATTCTTAAATTAATGAAACGCCCCGCCAGCAGTGAAAACGTGCTCACGCGTATACAGCAATGGCGCAAAATCTGTCCGGACATTACCTTACGCAGTACTTTTATAGTTGGATTTCCCGGCGAAACTGAAGAAGAATTTGAAGAGCTGCTCGATTTTCTCGAAATGGCTCAACTGGATCGCGTTGGAGCATTTATGTATTCGCCTGTGGAAGGTGCGGTGGCCAATAATTTACCGGATCACATCCCACTTGAAGTTCAGCAAGAACGCTTAGGGCGTTTGATGCAATTGCAGGAGGAGATTAGTGGTGAACGCCTTGCATGTAAAGTGGGCAGAACCATGCAGGTGTTGGTTGATGAAGTGGACGAGGAGGGCGCAATTGCGCGTAGCTCAGCTGATGCACCTGAAATCGATGGCCTGGTTTACATCAATAACGGCCAGACATTAAAGGCAGGTGATTTTGTGAATGTCAGAATCACTGATTCGGATGCACACGATCTTTGGGGAGAAACTGTTTAACCTGTCAATTGCTAATTTTCTCGGTCTTGGATTCAAATTCGAAGTGCAACATTCAGTGTTGGCTTCGCCCATGTGCTGG
>NZ_CAKMLL010000021.1 GCF_927797785.1 Candidatus Nitrotoga sp. BS
AAAGCCGCAAAAAATCAGGCCGGCAGTGCTGCCATTACAGTCGGAGTTCGCTTTGCGGTCACTGGACAAATCCTATACGGAGATATTGGCACGGCCACTGTTTGTTTCAAGCCGCCGCCCACTGCCGCCCAAGTTCGTGCCTGGTCAGCGTTCGGCATCGTCTGCGTCTACTCGCCGCTCACTGTCTCTGTCGCCGCCGCCATCCCTGCCGCTTGTACCTGTGCCGATAGCGCCTCCCAAGCCAGCCATGCGCAAAGGACAGTTTATTTTGGACGGCATCATTATTACCAAGGACAAAAATATCGCGCTCTTGCGAGAAGTCGCTACCCGCAAGATGGTACGTGTCGAGCTGGGTCAAGAAATTAACGGCATGCTAATTGAGAAATTAGATCGTGATAAAATCACCTTCAAACAGGGCGATGAGCACGAGGAAGTAGTACTGAAAATCAAGACGGTATCGAAACCGCCAGGCATGTATGGTAAACCAGGTATGCCGGCGCAATTTGCTGCACCCGCTGCGAATGTACCGGGGTCGCCAGTTGCAGCTCCGGCTGCGAACGTTGCTGATCCACGGTCTGTGTTCGAACGACGCCGTGCTTTGCGTCAACAACCGCAGGAATGACGAATAAATTTTATATTTTTACAGGATTCACCGTGAGCAACCATTCGACAAATGCAAGACGAACAGCTAGAGAAAGTCAGCTTAAAGTCCGTTCGTCTTGAGCATATCGAAGGATAAGCGGATTTATTTTTCTGTAAAAGATCTACTTTTGCCGCAGAAAAATTGAACTTTATTACCTCACGCTATAACGCATTAGAGCCATTTTGATTAAGAAGCCAATTATGCTACACAAAGAAAAGAGAACAGAATGAATAAAACTCGCCTCCGTTTGATACTGGTTATGATCACCCTCCCTTTGCTGGGAGGGTGTGCTACCTTTTTCAAGATGTTCGAAGCGAACGATGAGAAGCAAAGCGACGAACAGAAGATCGACGAGGTTGTAAAACCGCAGTTAATTACGCGGAACATTGTTGATGCCGAAACTAAAAATGTTGCAGAAGAAAAGCCTAGCGGAATTGTTGGTTCGGGAAAAGTGAAGCTGTATCCTGGCACTGGAGTATTTGTCAAAGCACCAGTGCCGGCGCCGGTTGCAAGCGTGGTCAAGCCAGCTGCAGGAGACGAAATGATGCTCAATTTCGAAGGTGCTGACTTGCGCGAGGTAGTCAAAGCAATTATTGGTGATATCTTCAATGAAACTTACATCATTGATCCCAAGGTGCAAGGTGTAATCAATTTACATACCAGCAGCCCTCTTCAGCGCAAGGATTTGCTGCCAACACTGGAAACACTGCTGCGCATGAATGGTGCAGCGATCATCAGAGAAGAAGGGATATACAAAATAGTTCCGGCAGCTACTGCCACACGCGGCTCAATCACGCCGCAATTGGGAGACGACAGGGTAATATTGCCAGCTGGTCGCGGTTACAGTGTTCAAATCGCACCGTTGAAATTTATTGCCGCCAAGGAAATGGTAAAGATTCTTGAACCATTTGTTACGGAAGCGAACGCCGTGCGTATTGATGAAGCACGCAACCTGATTATTCTTTCCGGTACCGAGCGAGAGTTACGGCATTTGCAGGACACCATTGCCATGTTTGATGTGGATTGGCTGGCTGGTATGTCAGTCGCCTTGTTCACACTGCAAAGTGTCGATGTGAAGACTGCCGTGGCCGACCTCAACAAAATTTTTGGCGCTCAGGCGCTAAGTCCATTGGCAGGCGTGGTCAAGCTGGTGCCGATTGAGCGGCTGAATGCCATTCTGGTAATCACACAGCAACCCAAATATCTGGAGCAGGCAAAAATATGGATTGAACGTATGGATCACAGCGGTGGAACAGGTGGCGGCATGCGCTTGTTCGTTTATCCAGTGCAGAATGGGATGGCTGAGAAGTTGGCGGCATTGATTAACAATGTATTCACCAAATCAACAACCTCGACGTCGCTCCCGCCTGCACTTGCTCCTGGCTTGGCACCGGCAGAGGTCAAGTCGACAGAATCCACCCCCGTGGATGCAACCCAAGCTGCGGAGGCGCTAGCGATTGCTGGCGATAGTGTCGCAGTTAAGGGTGACGTTCGAGTGATCGCAGACAAGGACAACAATGCGTTGCTAATTTTGGCATCGCCGGCCAATTACGAAAAGATAGAAGCTGCCATTCGCAAGCTTGATGTGCCACCACGACAGGTTTTAATTGATGTCACAATTGCCGAGGTAACGCTAACTGGTGATTTGAAGTTTGGATTGGAGTGGGCCTTCAAAAATGGGTCGCGCGGAAGCGGCAAGCTCGATACTGGCGGTCCCGGGATTAGCGCATTGGCACCCGGTTTCTCCTATGTTTTAAGTAATGCAAATGTAGTGGGCGGAGTGGCCTCAGCGCTTAATTTATTGGCAACCGACTCGCGCGTCAAGGTGATTTCTTCGCCACATATAATGGTCACCGACAATCAGACCGCTAAAATCCAGGTCGGCGATCGGGTGCCGATTACTAGCCAAACCCAATCTGTTTTAGGTTCCACCACGGGGCTTATTGCTTCAATTCAGTATATTGATACCGGAATTCTGTTAACGGTTACACCGCGTATCAATGCCGGTGGTCAAGTTACGATGGATATCAATCAAGAGGTTAGTGCGGCCGCAATAACCACAACATCCTCGATTAACTCTCCTACTATCAGCAAGCGTGCGGTAAAAACCACAGTCGTGGTTAAATCCGGTGAAACCATGGTATTGGGCGGATTAATTACGGATAACAAAACTAATGCAAGTAGCGGATTGCCGTATCTATCGAAAATTCCATTTATAGGCGGGCTGTTCGGCACCCAGTCTATTGCTAATAACCGCACCGAACTGGTTCTTCTTATTACCCCGCGTTTGGTTGCCAATAATCAGCAGGCACGCGCAGTCAGCGAAGAGTTTCGAAAAAAACTCAGCGGGTTAGGCGACATGCTGGAAGATCTTGGAAAGTCTAGCGACATATCTAAGAAGCCTGCCGGTTTAGATGAATCGTTAGAAAAAATCGGGAAGCCTGGCGATATACCAAAACAAATTGATGATAAGCAAGTTAAACAAGCCCCTTTACTCAGGTAGATTCCCACTTGCATTACAAAATCAGTGGAACGCCCTAAAGTATTTCTACATCTTGCCGTAAAGTGATTTGCAAGATGAATATAAATGAGACGAGTAAAGTGAATTCCTGCTTTTTTAGTGTGCAAACATAATTCTGAAATGAAATTAATGCGAATAAATTACAAGTAAAAAATTATTGATAACTGAGCCAATCTACTTTACCTTTTATGTGTTGTATAAAAGAGACAGCATAACAAAAGAACTTCGATTGTTCTTGACAGCATATTAACGCAAGAGTGACTATACTCGGAATAAAAAAACTATAGATATTTGGGTGAGCTTTTGAAAAAACAGATGTGCGGAATTTCGTATAAATTGCAAAGTGGTGTGGCGGCGATTTTCCTGAGTGTTGGTATCATAGGCTGTGCCGGATCGGGCGGTAGTTCATTATCAGATTCTCAGAATGAGCCGCAAAAGATGGTTGCCGATCTGGCCGCTGCTCGCTGGGAAGCCTTGACAAAAGGAGATTTCGCCAAAGCGTATAGTTATCTTAGCCCTGGTACGCGCGAAGTTATGTCATTGGATTTATATAGAGCTAAAATCCGTGGTGGGAATTGGAAAAAAGCGAATGTGGATTCTGTTTCATGCGAGCTAGACCAGTGCAAGGTGCTAATGGCAGTTGAGTATAGCTACCGTGATATTAAATCAATTGAGACTCGCGTGGACGAGAATTGGTTGCGTCGAGAAGGGAAATGGTGGTTTGTCCCGATTAGGTAGTTTGTGGTTATGGATTTAGATAGGAGGATTATGTGTACAAAAAATCACTTGTAGAATGAAACAACTATGATATACAATAACATCGCAGTAATTTCTAAAGTCGACTGTAGTAATTATTGAGGTAATACTTTATAGAAGTAGTAATCTTTTCTCGAAGTCAAACTTCAACATTTCGTAACAAAATATTAAGGAGTCTAGCGATAATGCAAAAATTTAAAAGAAAGTCACTGTATCTTGCTTTGGTAGCGGCAGTAAGCTCGGTTGGTATAGCAAATACAGCAAGTGCTGCTGTAAACGTAAATTCAAATGGTTTAGGTGAGGTTCTGATTTATCCGTACTACACCACTCGTGCAGGAATGGACACCTATCTGTCTGTAGTCAACACTACTAACTCTTCCAAAGCTGTAAAAGTGCGTTTCACAGAAGGCAAAAATAGCCGCGAAGTGTTGGACTTTAACCTCTATCTGTCCCCTAATGACATGTGGACTGCTGCTGTTGTGAATACAACTAACGGCGCAAAGCTTGTTACTGCTGACAAGTCTTGCACAGCCCCCCAGATTCCAGCTAATGGCAAAGAATTCGTGAACTTCGCGTTTTCCGGCGCAGCGCTTGAAGGAATTCAACAAAGTGGCGGCGATGGCGAGACCCAATCCTTGGATCGTACCCGTGAAGGCTATTTCGAAATTATCGAAATGGGCACCATCACAAATACAGCGATCAATGCTGCTATAACGCACGTTAATGGCGTGCCGGCTAATTGTGCCGTGGTTCAAGCTGCTACAATGAACATGGGAGTTGGTAGCGCATTGGTGGTAGGTGGGCAATCAGCTATAGCCAATCCGTCAACTGGTGGCTTGGCAGGTACTGCCTCTCTGATAGGTGTTGCAGCTGGAACAGATTTTGGCTATGACCCGGTTGCGTTGGATGCCTTTGCACCAAATAACGTCCAGAATATCTGGAATGCTCCAGGCAGCATTTTCCCTGATTTGACATTTGCAAACACTACCAGCGTAATATTCAACCATGGCTCACCCGTGACCAGCACTTGGCTTAGTGGAGACGCTACTGTCAGCGCGTTGCTGATGCACAACAATATCATCAATGAATATGTACTGGATAACGCTACCTTGTCCGGAACTGATTGGGTGATAACAATGCCGACCAAGCGTTACAATGTTCCTGTTCATAACCCGGCTGTGTCGCCAGACACAACTCAATTATTTAGCCCATTTACCCATAAGTTCTGGCTCAATGGCGCGTGTGAACCAGTTGGTTTAAGCTACTGGGATCGCGAAGAGGGTAACGTCAGCATTGTTGACTTCTCACCACCTGCCCCAGGCGGCGGCACTTCCCTGTGCTGGGAAACAACGATTGTAACGTTCAACAACAGCCATGTATTGGGTTCAGTTAACGAAGTGAATGTTCCCGTAAACTTTGAGAATGGTTGGTTGCGTATGGCCTTTAACGCTACCGGAATATCAGTCACTAATGGACAAGTGGATGGTAATAACGTAACCCATGGTACAGCTTCACAATCATTGACCAGTGTTGATGGCGATACTTATATCGGATTGCCTACCGTTGGTTTCATGGTGCAAGATTTCATCAACCAGAATGCTGCGCCTGGAGTAATGGCTACCTATGGTGGTAATTTCAACCATAAGTACACAACTTCGATTTCTGAGGATTGATGGGGGGTTGTCTTTAACCTGTATTAATTTGTTGCTGGAAACCAATGCGTAGCTGTTAGACGTGCTGGTTGGAACGGAGGTGCGAAGAAATTCCACCTCCGTTTTTCATTCATAAATTTTGTATGTAATCCACAAAATATTTAAAAATTTAGGCAGTGAATTGCCATTCATTCCTGCATTATTACCATTCGGCGGAATAGAATTGCTACTGTGTGTTATGGTATGTATTGTGCAACTTAGCTAGGGAATAAGATTTGAAATGAGTTTTTTCAAATCAGGCCTGATAAGCTTTACGGCTCGCGCAAAGGACTACTAGATTTTAAACGCGATTCCGCAATCTGGTAATATAACTCTAAATTTGGAG
>NZ_CAKMLL010000022.1 GCF_927797785.1 Candidatus Nitrotoga sp. BS
AAGTGCAGAATTAAAACAAAATTAAATCAATATGTTAAAATTGTTTCTTAAGAGACCTGACCCCATGTATCGCGATGACCCCATGTATCGCGAGCCACAAGGGGTTGGAACCAGCAATGGTAGCCACAGATCTGCCCAACAATTGGACGCGAGACGGTACCGAGATGCTTCTGGGACAGTTTGACTGTCAGGGCGAAACGAGCAACACCACTTTCGCTTGATCCACATGGGTGACTGGTGCGATTCACGCAACCACACGATGAAGCAAAGGGCGCGAAACCGTTTTGCAAAATAAAGGTGATGGCCAGAGCAGTAAATTTTTATCGCGGCTGTTTGCGAGTATTTTTTTGCGCTCTTGACTTAGGGGAGGCTAATGGGTGACCCCAGTGTTCCTGCAGAATGTCAAGATGGGCTACGCAAATCCGCAGAATCACAATAGGTATGCTGGTAAATAGGTACTGGATTGTCGAAATTTTTTACACTAAATCCAAGCATCTACCCGCAATGCGTAGCAACGAACGCTTTCGTTCATGGTTGACTCTTTGGCTTGCATCCTGCCGGCGCATAGGGCGACCCATAAAGCGGGGGTAAAGGGCGGGAGTAATAAGCGCTCATTTGAGGCAATCTAAAAGCCTCCATGGCCGTCGATAAACTTTACACCCAATAGGCCAGAATATTTTCGCGGAAGATCTGAAACGTAAATAATATTTTGATTATATTAGATAATAATTTTATGGCGCGGTAATTGCTTAATCTGTGCACATACCTTGTTTGAGCCGTGTAAGCGTGATCTGAGCGCCGCATCAACTGGTGAAGCTTGGGATGGTTAAAAATACTTCGAGATATATCATCAATCCATATATGAGGCAAACCAAATGACCAAGTCCAACCTTCGGAGGTTTATTCCAGCAAGTCTGTCAGCATTAGCACTATGCAGTAATTTCGCGTCGGCAGCGCCTATTCAGGTGGATCTCGATACTGCTCTTAGCTTTTTCATCAACCCAAATCCGAATTACTCGGTGGCGGTGAATCTTTCGGGAAGCCCGATCTCATATACTCCTGGTGATTCACTCAGCTTAGCTATAGAGTTTGTCGATCTAGACGGATCCGGCGGGCACGGAGTAGGCGCCGATCAGTATCTTCAGGTCTTTGACTTAATAAATCAAATCGGCTCGGATCCAAACCCCCCGCAAGACATTAATGTGTTTCTTGGCGGAAACATACCGACGGGGCTCACTGGTTTATCTTTCCAGATCACTTTCACTGGTGTGACAGGGTCCATTAGCGGGACAACTTTCACGGGTTCCGCACCCTTCTGTAACGAACCTTTGTATTGTTCGTCAGGTGCCACAGGTGCGGACCTCATACCCTCCCCTGCAGGTGTAACCCAAGATGCCTCTTTCTTTTACCACGACTTTCATATTAACTTTTCGACAGATGCCAATTCGTTGATTTCACCATTTGACATTACTTCGCTCTCCTTTGGAGGTGCGGCAGATGCGGTCAAACCCACTACTACTACTTCGACGACGGTACCAGAGCCTGCAACCTTAGCTCTATTGGGACTGGGCATAGCTGGCTTGGGCATAATTCGGCGACGTCGTTTTTTGGGTACTTCGGATCACTTGATCATTTCGAAGTGAATATGTGGAAATGGGTAGAGTAGAGAACAGCCGAACGACTGCCAAGGGCGCATCTACTTTGCCCCGGCATAGCACCACAAAGTCGTCCGCATAGCGGACGATATGCGCTTGTAGTTTCCGGCGCAGTTGATGCTTGTTCTATATCCGGTCAAGTAGGTGAGGTAGCAGTTTGACAATAGCGGTGAGATGACACCGCTCGGCGAGCGTGCCACGGCTGTTGGCTTTGCCGCCGCCCACATTTTTTAGGACGTTTACGTTCTCAAATTTTAAAATGAAAAGTTCCGTATCAGCTCCGGAGATCACTTCGAACGGCCAACTCCTGTATCGAACTTGAACAGTGACTGTCGCATTAACCCTGACAAACCCAAGCGCATGTGCTACGTGGTTGTGAAACAAGCTACCAATATGTCATACGTGTAGGTGGAGCAATAAAAGGGAGTCAGTTCGCAGAGTAACCAAGTGCCAAGGATTAGGATTACAGCATGTATTTCAACTGTATGCATTGCGCCATAAGTAGGCATCTGACTAAATTTGGTTCGAAACAGCTGGATCAGTTGCTTAATCGCATCCAGCTTAAACACTACAGCATTCGTGCATTATCATTCGCCTGCTATACCAGCCCCCGCTCAGTGGTTAATGCATTCACCACCGCCAATGGCAGTGGCAACAATTGTCCACATACACTCGCCGCAATCAGTTCACCGGAAAGCCCGGCAGTGATCAGACCGCGCGTGCCATGACCCAGACTGGTATATAACCCCGGCAATATTTCGCCCACTAACGGCATGGCTCCGGGAACGGAAGCTCTCACAGATGCACGACCATTCAGTTGCCCAACATCCAATGTATCAATATTCATCAACTTGGCTAGTGCCGGGGAGATGTCCGCCAACTTGGATAAATTCTCTGCATGATCGGATGCCCGCAAATCCACTGCCTCATCGTTAAAACCATGCGTCGCTCCCAGCATGTGCAGCTCTCCGGCGGATGGAGCAAGATAACCATTGGCCGATACGATCGTCCGCAAATTTTTGCTATGCGGTGAAACTGGCAGCAACGTGATCTGCCCACGCACCGACGTCAGCGGAAGGTGTGACAACGGCGCAAATGATTTCACCTGATAACCGGTACAAACCACCACTACCTGAGCCTCATCAGAGCATGTTTGCTGGCACTCGTCTTTTCCCTCCACCCGCCAGCCGGACTTTACCGCTGTCAATGATTCCGCGCGATAGCCGGTACGCTGCTCAATGGCGGAGTTCGTTGCCAATGCTGCGCACATCTGTGGCGGAACCAGCCAGCCACCGGCGGGAAACCACAGGCCGCCATGTGCCAACTCAATACCCGCCAGCTGGGATGCTTCAGCCGCGTCCACACGACGTAATACATGCGCTGGCCAATCAAGGGCAGCCAGCCGGTCGATACGTTTCGCTTCATGTTCAGAAAATGCCAGTTGCAGCTCTCCACATTCCGCTCGGACAACTCCATCTATGGGTAGTTTTTCATCCAGCAAGGCCAGCGCATGCCCATAAGCGGCCAGCACAAAACGGTGCAACGGGTTCATGCCTGCACTTAACCGGACATGCAATACGCCGCGAGGATTGCCCGATGCCGCCGCAGCCAAAACCGGCGCGCTTTCGATCAGGGTAACGGAGACTCCGCGCATCGCCAATGCTGAAGCAACGGCACAACCGGCCACGCCTCCACCGATCACGATGGCTTTTGTTACAGGAGTGCGTACCGGCGGCGAACCGGGCAGATGGCCATGCAGCATTTCGCGTTTACGTCCAAAGCCTGGAGATTTACTGACCTGAAATCCCGCTTGCTCCAAACCGCGTCGCACCCATCCGGCACAAGTATAGGTGGCGAATGAAGCACCTGGCTGAGAGATACGCACGATGTTCTCGAATACTGGCAGCGTCCACATTTCGGGGTTGCGTGCCGGTGAAAAACCATCCAGAAACCATGCATCGATGCCACCGCAAATTTCATTTAACGCATCTGTTACATCACCTATCACCAAGGTAAGGCGTATCTTTCCACCGGCAAAACACCAGCGATTCCAGCCGGGTACGCGGCGGCGCCAACGGGCAAGGAGTTCTTCGGCATACTGCCGCAACGTGGGCCAAAGTGCTAAAACTTCGGTTAGCTCTTTCTCATCAAGCGGATATTTTTCGACACTGAAAAAATCCAAGCTGCTGTTGGACGGAGCGACCTTATCGAATAGCTGCCAAGCGCATAAAAAATTCAACCCTGTGCCGAATCCTGTTTCGCCGATGGCAAAACTCTCTCCACTTGATAAAGATGTAAAACGTTCGGGCAGCCGATTGCCTTGCAGAAAAACGTGGCGTTTTTCCTCCAGACCGGAATCATTTGAAAAGTAGACATCGCTGAAACGGATGGAGAACGGCTGCCCGTCCTGCCAGTTGAGCATGGAGGAAGAGTTCAACTATCGTCCAAACTGGCTGTAGGCAGCTTAAACAACGTATCAGGGGTCGATATGATCATTAATTAAGCTTACGAAATAAGGAGGTTGCCATGAGCATGAATATGCGTGCAAATATTTTGTTAAGAAAATATACGGTATGAAACCAAGAGCATCACTGCACATTCTGATCCATGACTCCACTGCGCGGAACAAAGTAGCGTTTTGAATCGTAAAGATGCCAAAAATCGCAATAGTAAAGCGACCATTCAATTTATGCTTATCAACTAGCTATTTCCAGCTTCCATAAAAAGTCATGACAACCACCTTAAGAATAAAAATTTATTTCTCTGGCGGACACTCACGCAAGCTAAGTAAATTAATTGGCTGCTCCCCATCGTGATCAGTTTTTAAGTACTTATATCCAAGTGAACTGGTAGCGACAACTACCCAAAATGGATGCCCCGCTACAAGAGTGGTAAATCGCCACTTACCAATTGAAACACCCTCAATTGCCTCTTCCACAGATAATTGCCAACGAAGTCCTTCAGCATCGACCCCACCTATAAAGTTAATGCGCTCATGTGCAAGTTTACTATCGCTCTTTCTAATACAGGAAATTCGTAAATCCATGCTTTTCTCCTTATAACCATCTATTTAGACGGCACTGACAATAACAATCAAATGCGTCTATCTGAATGTGTTAATTTAATAAATCTATCATATATTTTATTTACGCCAACAATTAACACTGATTGCAGGCCATTAGTAAGAGCTATACGAGTGACATTTTTGTCCAGTTTATTTTATCGAGTTCACTGAATTTTTTGAACCCTCCTTTATCCTGAAAATAGAAAAAAGACCAGATTTTTAGCCTAGTCCTTTAAAATCTCAAACATAATCTCATTCAATTTATTTTCGTTATGCACAACTTCAATCTGAGCATTCCATATAGAACGCGTCGCTAACACGGAAGCTATAGTTCGAGTCATGCAACAAATTTCTATTTTTTTACGGCTCACGAACTATTTCATGCTGTCACTCGCTTTACGATAGGCAATTTACCAATAAACATTTCCTGTTTATTGGGGAGTCCAGTTGATGCGCACCGAACGAGCAATATTGAATATTGCTTCCAGTTTGGTGCCATCGGCTTCCGCAAGCGCACTATGCAAAGATTCCAGTTCTTTCATGTAGAGGTCCATCTCGATCAACAATGCATCACGGTTGGCTAAGCAGATATCGCGCCACATTTCCGGCGAGCTTGCTGCAATGCGGGTGAAATCGCGGAAGCCGCCAGCGGCAAAAGAGAGTAACAAATCACGGTTATCGCGCTTCGCCAAATCATGCACCAATGCAAATGAAAGCAGGTGCGGCAGATGGCTAACAGCAGCAAACACTTCGTCATGCTGTTTCGGCGTTAATTCGCTCACCAACGCGCCACACAGTTCCCATGCCAATCTTACGCGCGCCACAGAATCAGCAGCGTTTTCTGGTAACGGAGTCAAGATTACTTTTTTGTTTTGATACAGATCAGCTTGCGCCGCGAAAGCGCCACTTTGCTCGCTGCCTGCTATAGGGTGTGCCGGTATAAAACGGGAAATATGTTCGGCTAAATGTTTATAAGCGTAAGCAACAACATCGCACTTGGTACTGCCACCATCAATAATGAGTGTATGAGCACCCAGGTGCGGCGCAATGCGGGCCATGATATCGGCCATCTGCCCCACGGGCGTGGCCAGCAATACCAGATCAGCATCGCCCAGCTCTGCCGCGAGATCAGATCCGCTGCGGTTGATAATACCGAGTTGTTGTGCCTGTGCCAGCGTCTGCGCGCTGCGTCCGAAACCGACTACTTCATCCACAGCATTCATCCGCCGCAAAGCAAGTGCAAACGAGCCACCGATCAGGCCAACGCCGAAAATTACAACTTTGCGAAATAATGGCTTTGTCACGACTGCCCTCAACTCTCCCGCTAGCGTGAGATCGAATTAAAGTGTGCGTCCAATCGCTGTGGCAATACCGCCCAACACGCCCATTAACTTCTTCAACTCTTCTGGAGTCAGCGCCTGATCGGCATCGCACCAAGCCTCGCTCGGCGTTGGGTGCATCTCAACCAACAATCCATCCGCTCCCGCCGCAATCGCTGCCTGAGACAGCGCCGCGACCATCCATGCCTTGCCACCGGCATGTGAAGGATCGACAATTACTGGCAGATGGGTTTCCTTTTTAATGACTGGGATAGCTGTCACGTCAAGTACGTTGCGGTAATAAGTTTCAAAAGTACGGATGCCGCGCTCGCAGAATATGATGTTATGGTTTCCGCCAGCGGCAATGTATTCTGCAGCCATCAGCCACTCGGAAATGGTAGCCGACATGCCGCGTTTGAGTATGACTGGCTTGTTGATACGGCCTACTTCTTTGAGTAGATCGAAATTCTGCATATTGCGGGTGCCAATCTGAATGACATCGACGTCATTTTCGAGAAAGGTGTCCAGCATGCGGATATCCATCAACTCGGTCACAATAGGCAGTTTAAATTTACTGGCTGCCTGACGGAACATATGTAACCCCTCAACACCCTTACCCTGAAAAGTGTAGGGGCTGGTGCGAGGCTTGAATGCACCGCCACGCATCAAACGGCAGCCTGCCTCACTCACGTACTGGGCGGATAAGTCCATCTGCTGCTGAGTTTCTACTGAGCACGGGCCCGCAATAATCTGGATTTGATTGCCGCCCAGCTTGACTCCACCGATATCAATCACTGTGCTTACTGGATGAGATTCGCGCGATACAATTTTATATTGTTTAACAATATGCATCGCCGATTCCACCCCGGGCAATGGGGTAAACATTTCTTCGGTTAACTTGCGCTCATCACCAATAGCGCCGATCACAGTGCGTTCAATGCCTCGGGAAATATTGGCGTCCAACCCGGCATCCTTGAGCTTCTTTACGACTACGCTTATTTGGTCGTCGGTAACATCTTTGTTCATTACAATAATCACGCTGCTTCTCCTAAAGCCTGCGCGAGCGCAAGCAGAAATTTCTCATTTTCACTTTCCAGACCAATGCTCACTCGCAAATAATCTGGCATATCGTAGTTGGCAATCGGCCGCACAATCACCCCCAATTCCAACAGGCGGCGATACATCTGTCCTGCCCCTTTTTCCCCACTCCGGGTTGAATTCACTATGCGGCAACATACGAAATTTCCTAAAGAGGGGATGTACTCCAAACCTAATCGCGTCAAACCTTGCGTAATCTGTTCCATGCCGGCTTGATTTAATGCGCAAGTCTTCTTTACAAAATCCTCGTCCTGTAACGCTGCTACAGCAGCGGCTTGCGCTACGCTGTTAACATTGAACGGCTGCCGTACTCGGTTTAGCATATCCGCCACTAACTCATTTGCCAATGCATAACCAACGCGTAAACCGGCCAAACCATACGCCTTGGAGAAAGTACGGGAAATAATCAAGTTGGGAAAGTCACGCAACCAGCTCACACTATCGTAACGCAAATTTTGTGGCAGATACTCGTTGTACGCCTCATCCAGGACCACCAGCACCTGTGGTGGCAGTGCACGCAGAAAATCCAGTAATTCCGTCGCATCGAGAAAAGTACCCGTGGGGTTATTCGGGTTCGCGATGAATACCATCTTCACCTTATGCTGCACCGCAGCCTGCAGCATTGCGGAAAGGTCGTGGCCAAATCCTTTGGTGGCTGGCACACTGATGCCCGTAGCGCCTACCGCTTGCGTAGCCAGCGCGTACACCGCGAAAGCATGAGCAGAATAAACCGCCTTATCGCCTGGCGCGAGAAAAGCACGTGCGGCCAATTCCAGTAAATCATTCGAACCATTTCCCAGCACGATGCATTCACGTTCAACCTGATATCGCTCGGATAGAGCATGCTTCAGATTGAAACAATTGCCATCGGGATAACGTGCAATGTCGCTAATCGCAGCATGCATCGCAGCCACGGCAAGGGGACTGCTGCCGAGGGGGTTCTCATTAGATGCCAGCTTTACGATGCCACTGATGCCGAGCTCGCGCTCCAGCTCGGCAATCGGTTTGCCAGGCTGATAGGGCGCTATTGAACGAATATAAGAAGGGGCTAGCTCACTGTAGTTCATTTAAAACCTTAGTTAATTTCATTTCCATCATTCCCGCAGAAGCAGGTGCTCTGTCATTGAGATAGAGCTTAATTTGTCTTTATGGGAATAGCGATATTTTTAATATTGCACAAACGGTCTTATAAGGTAGCCGGGTACGAACCCAGGGTTTTTACGAACGCGGCGATTTGCTTTAATTCAGCCAGTGCGACTGCCACTTTTGGATCATGCTGATGCCCTTCAATATCCATATAGAACACATATTCCCACATACCGGAACGCGCCGGCCGAGATTCCAGCTTGGTCATGCTGACGTCATTTTTGACCAGCGGCGCCAACAAATCGTAGACCGCCCCAGGGCGATTAGGTGCAGACATGACCAGTGAGGTTTTATCCTTGCCGGATGGCGCTACATCTTGGTTGCCGATAACCAAAAAGCGCGTGGTATTGCGCGGGTGATCCTCAATATTTTGAGCCAATAATGGGATGTTGTAATTTTTGGCAGCCTTAGCGCTTGCGATCGCCGCACTATCTGCCTGCTGTTCCAAAGCCAGAAGAATCGCCTGGGTATTGCTGCCAACTGGCACGCGCTCGGCATTAGGCAAATTCGTATTCAGCCAGACTTGGCACTGCCCCAAGGACTGCGAATGTGAAAACACTCGCTTGATGGCTGAAATGTCAGCAACTTTCGACATCAAGCACTGATGTACCGGCAGCATCACTTCGCCACACACCTTGAGCTGGCTTTGCAGCAACAAATCCAACGTGCGTCCAATCGCACCTTCAGTGGAATTTTCTACCGGAACCACACCATAATTTGCCTCGCCGCTTTCTACAGTTTGAAAGACTTCATCTATTGAAATACATGGCTTACACAGAACTGCATGACCAAAACGCTTCTCTACTGCTTCCTGACTGAAGGTTCCACTTGGCCCCAAGTATGCAACACATAGTTGCGACTCTAATGCACGGCAGTGAGACATGACCTCGGTAAATAATTGCGTAATACTCTGACTCGGCAACGGACCGGAATTATTGCTAACCATACGCTGCAATATCTGCGCCTCTCGCTCTGGCCGCAGCACTGTATTTTTACCTTTAAAATGACCGATTTGCCTTGCCAGCGATGCGCGCTGGTTAAATAACTTGAGTAAATCCTCGTCAATTAAGTCGATTTCTTCACGGTATTTATTGAGTTCATCACTCATTGCTTATACATCCATATTGCTTAAACATCCAAATTCAAGTCGCGCACCATTAGCACACCTGAAATGGCCGCGATCTGCGCAATCATCTCAGGAGGTGTAGCGATATCGGTATCAACCAGTGTGTAAGCCATCTCACCATGTGATTTATTTATCATATTGTGGATATTAATGCCGGCTCCGGCCAAAGCAGTAGAAATCTGCCCCAACATATTGGGCACGTTGGCATTGGCGATGGCGATACGGAAGGACGATTCGCGCGGCATATTAACTGTAGGGAAGTTTACCGTATTGTTCAGGTTACCGTTCTCCAGATAGTCACGCACTTGCTCCGCCACCATTACCGCGCAATTGTCTTCCGCCTCTTGCGTGGAAGCGCCCAGATGAGGCAGGGCAATCACTGCCGGATTACCTTGCGTCTTCTGCATGGGAAAATCGCAAACATAATAGCTAATACGTTTGGCGGCTATACCAGCCAGCACTGCATCTTCATCCACGATGCCATCGCGCGCAAAGTTCAGCAGCACGCATCCTGGCTTCATCACTTGTACACGCTGTTCATTAATTTTGCCTCGTGTGGCATCCAGCAAGGGAAGATGCAGGGTAATAAAATCACTTTGCTTAAGCAGATCTTCTATGCTGTTCGCCTTCTTCACCTGTGAAGCCAGGCCCCATGCTCCGTCCACGGTAATTTCAGGGTCGTAACCCACCACTTGCATGCCCAAGCCAATGGCAGCGTCCGCCACCAGACGACCAATGGCGCCCAAACCAACAATACCCAAGGTACGGCCACGCAATTCAATACCTGCGTAATTTTTTTTGCCATCTTCGACCAGCTTATGCAACGTGGCGTTATCGCCCTCCAAATTGGTGGTGAAATGCAGCGCGGCAATCAAATTGCGCGAAGCCAACAGCATACCTGCGATAACTAACTCTTTCACTGCATTGGCATTTGCACCCGCCGCGTTGAAAACTGGCACGCCTCGCGCATTCATTTTTTTAACGGGTACATTATTAGTACCAGCGCCCGCGCGGGCGATGGCTTTCACACTAGCCGGAATATCCATCTCCAGCATATTTTGCGAGCGCACCAAGATCGCATCAGGTTCTGCAATGTCGTTGCCAACAACATAATTTGTAGCGGGCAAGCGGGCAAGCCCAACCGTTGAAATTTTATTTAACGTCAGTATTTTAAAAGTTTTAGCCATGATTCTTTGCAAAATGTGTTATGAAATCAACCAATGTTTGCACACCTTCCAGCGGCATCGCATTGTAAATGGAAGCGCGCATGCCACCGACAGAGCGATGGCCCTTCAGTTGTAATAGGCCGTGAGAATCCGCCTGCTTGAGAAACTCGCCATCCAGACTGGCATCTTTCAGAGTGAATGGCACGTTCATACGTGAACGATCGGACTTGACCACCGGGCAATTGTAAAAACCATTGCTGGCATCGATCGCCTGATACAACAGATTTGCTTTTTTGATATTGTTCTGCTCCATCTGCGCCAATCCGCCATTGCGCTTGAGCCACTGAAATACCAGTCCGGCCATGTAAATACCGTAAGTGGGTGGCGTGTTATACATTGAATCATTGTCAGCATGAATCTTATAATCCAGCATAGAGGGCGTGCTCGGTGACACATTCCCAATCAAGTCTTCGCGCACGATAACAATACATAACCCAGCCGGACCAATGTTTTTCTGCGCCCCGGCATAAATCAATCCATATTTGGATACATCAATCTGGCGCGATATAATATTCGATGACATATCCGCCACCAAAGGAATATCAGTTGTTTCAGGAACCCAATTGAATTCGACTCCGCCTATCGTCTCATTCGACGTGTAATGCAAATAGGCTGCATTCGGATCACACTGCCAAGTATCAAACGCCGGCACATAAGTAAAATTTTTGTCTGCGCCACTGGCCACAACATTTACATTGCTAAATTTTTTCGCTTCGGCTATTGCTTTCTTGGACCATTCACCAGTATTAACGTAATCAGCTGAAGTCTTGCCCCGTAACAGATTCAGTGGAATCATGGAGAATTGCAAATTCGCCCCGCCTTGCAGGAATAGCACCTTGAAATTAGCCGGGATCGCAAGTAGATCACGTAAATCGCTTTCCGCCGCAGCTGCGATACCCATAAACTCCTTGCCACGGTGACTCATTTCCATAACAGACATGCCGCTGCCATGCCAGTCCAACAACTCCGCACTTGCCTGTTGCAACACCTCATGCGGTAATACTGCGGGACCTGCGCTGAAATTATAAATTGTCATAACTTGCCTATTTTTTAATCGGGTTGGATTAAATGGGAAAGATCTTCCGGCTCTGGATCGGCAATACGGCTCAAACCCGCAAGTTTGTCGTCTTTGCCTAAATTAATTAGTGTCACGCCTTGCGTGGAACGGCTCATTTCGCGGATTTCATTGACACGCGTGCGGATTAGTACGCCATTCGTTCCAATCAACATGATTTCGTCTTCCTCGTTTACCAGCGTAGCCGCTACCACTTTGCCATTTCGCTCGGAAGTTTGAATTGCAATCATGCCCTGAGTACCACGACCATGGCGTGTATACTCTGACATTGGCGTGCGCTTGCCATAGCCATTCTCGGTCGCAGTCAATACCGCTTGGCTTTCATCGCTAGCCACCAAGAGCGCAATTACACTTTGTTTCGCAGCCAGCTTCATGCCGCGTACACCGCGCGATACTCGCCCCATGGAACGCACATCGTTTTCGTCGAAACGTACCGCTTTGCCGCCGTTGGAAAACAGCATTACGTCATGCTTGCCATCCGTCAACGCCACGCCGATCAGATAATCGCCTTCATCCAGGTTAATGGCTATGATGCCAGCCTTGCGCGGGTTGGCGAAATCAGACAACGCAGTCTTTTTCACCGTACCCTTGGCGGTAGCAAAGAATACATATTGATCTTCCGAGAACTCTTTTACCGGCAGAATCGCGTTGATCTTCTCACCACTTTCCAGTGGCAATAGATTAACAATTGGCCTGCCGCGGGCGGTACGGGCGCCCTGAGGTACGTCGTACACCTTGATCCAGTACACTTGGCCACGACTGGAAAAACACAGAATATAATCGTGCGTATTGGCAATAAACAGGCTATCTACAAAGTCGTCCTCTTTAGGAGGCGCAGCCTGTTTGCCACGACCACCACGTTTCTGCGCCACATATTCCACTAACGGCTGGGCTTTCATGTAACCGCCATGCGACATCGTAACCACCACGTCCTCCGGCGTAATCAGATCTTCCATACTCATATCTTGAGTATGAGTGACAATTTCGCTGCGGCGCTTGTCGCCGTATTGCGCTTTAATGGCAACCAGTTCGTCAACGATAATTTTCGTTACGCGCTCTGGCTTGGCCAGAATATCAAGCAGGTCGATAATCTTGTCCATCACGTCGCGATATTCGCTGACAATTTTATCTTGCTCCAGCCCGGTTAAACGCTGCAAACGCAACTCCAGAATAGCCTGCGCTTGCATGTCCGAAAGCCGATATGCGCGCTGCTCGCCCTGCCCTGACATCCCGAATTCCGGCTCTAAACTTTCCGGACGGGATGCATCGCTAACCCGGAGTAATAACTCCTCGACCAGTGTAGATCGCCATGTCCGCGCCATCAAACCCTGCTTGGCTATCGCGGGACTCGCCGCTGCTTTAATCAGCGCTATTATTTCATCCACGTTGGAGAGTGCAACTGCCAAACCTTCCAGAATATGGCCACGATCCCGCGCCTTGCGCAAATCAAATATCGTGCGACGCGTTACCACTTCTCGCCGATGGCGTAGAAAAGCATCCAGAAATTGCTTCAAGTTAAGCAGCTTGGGCTGGTCGTCTATCAAGGCCACCATATTCATGCCGAAACTGTCTTGCAGCTGGGTCATTTTAAATAATTGATTGAGAATTACTTCCGGCATTTCATTGCGCTTTAGCTCAATCACAGCACGCATTCCGGATTTATCCGACTCATCGCGAATTTCGGAAATCCCCTCAATTTTCTTTTCGCGCACCAACTCACCAATCTTTATTAGCAAGTTCGCTTTATTCACTTGATAGGGCAACTCATCAATAATGATGGCCTGGCGATTATTCCCCTTTTCGATATCTTCGAAATGAGTGCGCGCACGCATCACCACGCGCCCACGCCCGGTTCGGTAACCTTCCTTTACGCCTGCCAAACCATATATGAAACCCGCAGTTGGAAAATCTGGCGCTGGAATATATTCTATCAATTGCTCGATATCCAGATCAGGGTCTTTCAGTAGCGCCAGACAGGCATCAATCACCTCGCCTAGATTGTGCGGTGGAATGTTAGTCGCCATACCAACGGCAATGCCGGTTGAGCCATTGACCAACAGATTGGGAAAGCGCGCCGGGAATACTAACGGTTCATGCTCGGAACCATCGTAATTAGGTCCAAAATCTACGGTCTCCTTGTCCAGGTCGGCCAGCAGCTCGTGCGCAATGCGCGCCATGCGAATTTCGGTATAACGCATCGCCGCTGCGTTATCGCCATCCACCGAACCAAAGTTACCCTGTCCGTCTACCAAAGGGTAACGCAGTGAAAATGTCTGCGCCATACGAACGATCGTGTCGTACACCGCCGTATCTCCATGCGGATGATATTTACCGATCACGTCGCCCACAATGCGCGCCGATTTTTTGTAGGGCTTATTCCAGTCGTTGGATAGTTCATGCATGGAAAACAGTGCGCGACGATGTACCGGTTTAAGGCCGTCACGCACGTCAGGCAAGGCGCGTCCAACAATCACGCTCATTGCGTAATCGAGATACGACTTGCGCATCTCATCTTCAAGACTGACTACCAGAATTTCTTTAGCAAATTGTTCCATAGGTATAGCGGGCACTCTAGAATTTCTTGCAAAACAATCTCTAAGTTTAACATGCCCGCCTTAGGCGAGACAAAACATAATTTCTTGGCCGCGCATACACCTGAAATTATGTCGTCTGATTGGCTGGCGGTTCAAGACGAGTTTTGATACATTCTGCATTTGACCCTGAATTATGAACACATCATGACTAATGCTGATCCGCTTGAACTGGAAAAATTTAGTCAGCTCGCCCACAATTGGTGGGATATCCAAAGCGAATTCAAGCCCCTACACGAAATCAACCCGCTGCGCTTGGACTATATCAACCGCATCGCAGCCCTAAGCGGCAAAACTGTGCTGGATGTCGGCTGCGGCGGCGGCATCCTTTCTGAAAGCATGGCCGCACTTGGCGCAGAGGTGACGGGTATTGATTTGGGCGACAAGGCGCTGCAAGTTGCCAAGCTTCACTTGCTGGAAAGCGGTCAACAGGTGGACTACCGCAAAATCGCCGTGGAAGACCTGGCTGCGGAACAGGCAGGTCACTACGATGTGGTTACTTGCATGGAATTGCTCGAACATGTGCCCGATCCATCCAGCACTGTGGCTGCCTGCGCCCAACTCGCCAAGCCGGGCGGCCATGTATTCTTTTCCACCCTCAACCGCAACCCGAAGTCCTATCTTTTCGCGGTGCTTGGCGCGGAATATTTACTTCGTTTACTACCGCGCGGCACTCACGATTATGCTAAATTTATTAAACCGTCCGAACTCGCACAATTTTGCCGCAATGCGGGGCTTAACATCTGCGACATCAGCGGCATGAGTTACCACCCACTTCATAAAACCTACTCACTCAGCCAGAGCACTGACGTCAACTACCTGCTCGCCTGTCGTCGTGACTAGTGCCGTCCTGTTCGATCTAGACGGCACTTTCGCGGACACTGCACCCGACCTGGCAGCCGCCCTAAATCACCTGCTCAACCTCCATGGCAAGCTGCCCATGCCTTTGGAAGCAATCCGCCCACAAGCCTCGCATGGCTCTCTAGGCTTGTTGAAACTGGGTTTTAACATTGAACCGGATGCGCCGAATTTTTCCGATTTACGCGATGCCTTCTTAGATTATTATGCTGGTCATATTTGCGTTTACACCACTCTGTTTCCTGGGATGGCGGAACTGATCGAAATATTGGAAAAACGTGGCCTGCCGTGGGGCATTGTCACCAATAAACCTCATCGATTTACCCTACCTTTGATGCAAGCGCTGGGCTATGCGCAACGCGCTGCCTGCCTGATCAGCGGCGACACCTGCGCACGTGCCAAACCCTTCCCGGATTCGCTACTTAAAGCTAGCGAATTGCTAAAGATCACACCACACCTCTGCCTGTATCTGGGTGATGACAAACGCGACGCGGAAGCAGCGCAAGCCGCCGGGATGCGTTGCATCATTGCCCGCTATGGCTACATCGGCTCCCTGGAGGAGTTACCCAGCTGGCCTGCGCAAGGCGAAATTGATTTCCCATCCCAATTATTACAATATTTAACTGCATGACGAACCTACTTCCGCCACATCCATAGTAATAGAATCAGCAGCAACGACACCAACAGACTGGTCATCAACGGAAAGTGGAAGCTGAAGTTCTCGCGCGTGATGGAAATATCGCCGGGCAACCGCCCAAAGGGGAATTTGGAAAGCCATGGCCAGAGAAGGCCGATAACCAGCAGCATGATTCCCAGAACGATAAAAACGCGCTGCATCACCTACTCCAAAAAGATACACATCGAATTTTCTTCGAACTGTCGATGGGTAAAATCAAAAAATACCCTTTCCAAGGAAATTATTTAACCGTTTGTGCATCATAATGGATATTCGTTGGGATCAGTAATTAGAACCGCGCAATAGTGTTCGTTGTGGTACGGTTGCACCATAATTATAGAGGCAGAAAAGTGGCAAGATTGTGGATACAGTTGAACAAATCATGGCGCTTACTCAAAATTTGGGCGCGACAAATTCTATGCGGAACAGTTGTAGCATTTTTAGGTTTGAACATTACGGGTTGCACCCTCCAGACATCGACCCCAGCAACCTCAAGCCCAAGCCCAAGTCCGCCGCAAGAGTCTTACGCCGTTCAGCAACGTGAAATCGAACGTCTGCAGCAGCTATTGACGGAAAAAGACGCGTTAATCCGAAATCTGAACGCTCGTCAACAGGATCAGGCCAAAGCTTTACAGGAATCCACCAGCAAAGTCACCCGTGACCAGGTTGTGTTGCGACGGCTAGCCACGAAGCCAGGTGCAGCGTCATCTATCGCGGAAGCAGAAGTGGCTATAGCAAGTTTAAAACTATCTCAGGTCACAGTGCCCGAACAAATACTGCAGGCACAGCGTCTTCTCGATGCAGCTACGGCGTCCTACGCCAAAGGAAACTACGGCACAACCATGAACCACGCCGCGCAGTCACGAGAGTTCATCGAAATGGTGAAGGATAACCACTCCCGCAAAACTTCAGATCAACGCCTTGCGATGGTAGTATTCAACGTCCCCATTCCGTTACGAGCCAAGAGCAACGTCAACCTGCGCCGAAAGCCATTCACCAACGCGGCCAAGCTCGTAACACTTAAAAAAGATTCCGCGTTGACTGCACAGGCCTATCTGGATGACTGGCTACAAGTGCAGACTAGCGATATGCGTTCTGGATGGGTACTAAACACACTGGTAGAAGTGCGGGTGGGAGATCTTGATCATTAACCTTATTTTGACGCAAACGTAATATCCTACCAATCCAATCGCATAGCGGACAGCATAATGTCAAAGCATACTTTAAAGTGCGACTCACAAGCATCGGCGCAGTGCCAGGAGCCCATAGGCTGCAATGCTCAATGTGAGCGTGATAGTGAAACCCACGCCAGCCATTTTTCTCATTGTGGTTCAGCCCGAAGTCCAGTTTCAGGCCACCTCTAAAGATTATGCCAAGCTTGTCGAGATACTCGATAGGTTAGCACTGGTAAGTTAAGGAGACATTATGCAAGACCATAAAATGCGGGAATTGGCAGAGTGGGTGAACTTTCTTAGTCAAGTCGATATCCCCGTATTGAAACAAACCGCACGCAATCTGTCTGCACTACGCCAGAATGAAAAAAACCTCAGTGCGCGGAGTGTTGCTTATGTTATCAGGCACGACCCAATGATGACCGTCAAACTACTGCGTCATTTGCAACAGAAAAAGCATCGCAGCCAAGAGCATGAATTGGTGGAGGTAGATCAAGCATTAATGATGTTGGGTCTCGATATATTTTTTAAGAAGGTGCCGGCAGAACCGCTGGCGGAAACAGTTCTAAGCGGACGGATGGATGCCTTGAGCTGCTTATTGCGAGTGATGCATCGTTCAAACCGCGCGTCCACTTTCGCTGTAGATTGGGCGGTACGCTTGAATGATATGCATCATGAGGAAGTACGTATCGCTGCATTGCTATTTGATATTGCCGAACTGCTGATGTGGTGTTTTGCGCCTGAAGATATGCTGAAGATCCGAGCCATGCAGCAACAGAATAAAACATTGCGCAGCAATGATGCGCAGGAACGGGTGTTAGGCTTTACATTGTTACATTTGCAATCTGCATTGGCACTCAAATGGTCACTGCCCAAGCTGCTGATCGCGCTGATGGATGGCGAGTGTGCCAATCAACAGCGCGTGCGTAATGTCTTGCTAGCCGTCAATCTTGCGCGCCACTCTGCCAATGGCTGGGCCGATGCGGCTCTTCCCGATGACTATATAGACATTGGCAAACTCCTGCATATGCCTCCGGAAGAAGTGAAGGTTATGATCGGTGCGGAAGAGAAGGGTCTATGAGCTTCTGAAAAACTGTGCACCTGATTTTTTCAGTGCAAATCCTTATCTCACTTTGTGGGCGATATGTTTTGTAGCTGACACACCGCAGCAAGTACTTGCCGCGCGAGATTGTCGGCTAAACAATCAAATTCGATTATTTCCGGCATGCCACGCAACCAGGTAAGCTGACGCTTGGCCAATTGACGCGTGGCGGCATTGCCTTTATCCAACAACTCCGTTTCGTTTATTTCTTTAGCGAGAAATTGCCATGCCTGACGATAGCCTACACAGCGCATGGAGGGCAGATTGGGATGCAACGAATATTTTTCTTTAAGAGCAAGCAATTCATCCACCAAGCCGAGTTTAAGCATGGCAGCAAATCGTGTGGCGATACGTGCATGCAATTTGCTACGATCACTTGGAATGAGCGCAATCTGCATGACGTGATACGGCAGCGGCTGTTTGTTCTGCTGTTTATACAGCACGGACATCGGTTGACCGGAGAGTTGATAAACTTCCAGCGCACGTTGGATACGCTGCGCATCGTTTGGCTTTAGAAGCGCAGCTGTTTCCGGATCAACCTGAGCCAATTCGGCATGTAGTGCAGGCCAACCGATACGTATGGATTGTTCGTCCAAAGCGGCACGCACTTCAGAGTCGGCCTGCGGTAGTTCATTCAGACCGAAGAGCAAGGCGCGAAAATACAACATGGTGCCGCCAACCAGCAAAGGAATGTGCCCGCGTTGAGTGATGTCACTCATCAAGCGCAGTGCATCCTGGCGAAAAGCTGCTGCGGAATAAACACTGGTTGGGTCAAGTATATTGATCAGATGGTGTGGCGCATGAACGAGGACAGCAGCCTCGGGTTTGGCAGTGCCGATATTCATATCCCGATACACCAACGCGGAATCAACGCTAATAATTTCAACTGGAAGCTGCTGTGCCAGTTCTACAGCCACTTGAGTCTTTCCGCTGGCGGTAGGGCCCATAAGGAAAAAAGCGGGAGGCAGTGGTGTGTTCATTTTCCCCGCATGAACAGCGTATCCAATTCTGCAATACTCATTTGAAACCAGGTCGGACGACCATGATTGCACTGGCCGGAACGTTCTGTACGTTCCATTTCTCGCAGGATATTATTCATCTCAGGCACGGTCAGGATTTGATTCGCGCGAACAGCGGAATGGCAAGCCAGCGTGGACAACACTTCGTTGCGTCGTTCAGTCAGCACTCGAGAGGCGCCGTATTCACGCATTTCATGCAACACATCACGTGCGGCAGCTTCGGCGTTAGCCTGTTTAAGCATAGCTGGCATGGCCCGCACTGCCAGTGTTGTCAGCGACAATGGAGCGATATCAAAACCGAGTTGTGTCATGGCAGCATGATTTTCCTCGGCTGTGGCAATGTCCAATGCGTCGGCCGCAAAGCTCACCGGGATTAGCAACGGCTGCATGGGAATTTGCTGCCCATCAAGTGCCGTTTTAAGTCTTTCATATACGATACGCTCGTGAGCAGCGTGCATGTCCACCACCACCAGTCCATGCTCGTTTTGCGCCAGCAAGTAGATACCGGCCAGCTGTGCCAAGGCAAAGCCGAGCGGCGGAATTTCTGGTTCTGATAAAAAAGATTGAGAAGGAGTGCTTAAAATGGGCGCATCATTTTGGTTATCCTCCTCCCCTCCCCTGCTTTCCTTCCTTCCAAAAAGAGCATCGTAAAAAGCCAGCGGCTGTGATGCCGTATGCAACTGTAAAGGCTGCTGCATCGACATGGTTCGTTGCACGGATGGAATCTGAGCTAATTGATTCGGCAGGTCAGATGCATTTTCTTTTAGAGCCACGGGTGTACTCAAAACTTGTTGCAGCGTATGGAACACGAATTGATGAATGGCCTGACTCTCGCGAAAACGAACTTCGATCTTGGCAGGATGTACATTCACGTCCACCAATTCTGGTGGCATATCAAGAAACAGCACGAAGGCGGGATGGCGCTGGTGATGAAGGATATCCTGATAGGCTTGTCGGATAGCATGAGCGATTACTTTGTCGCGGATAAAACGTCCATTCACAAAAAAATATTGCGCTTCGCGTGATGCTTTCGAATAGGCAGGCAGGGAAGCCATGCCATATAAATGCAGCCCGGCTGCCTTGCGCGAGACAGGCACCGCACTTTGCGCAAACTCTTTGCTAAGCATAGCTTCGATACGTTTTGGCAATGCCTCTGCTTTTTCTTCCCAAGATACTTCAGAAACCGTAGAGGTCGAAGCAAGAGGCGTGCAGCCTGAGCTTGATAGCATGGGTAATTGCCACATCATACGGTTGTTGTGCTGCAGACTGAAGGCAACATCCGGGCGTGAAAGCGCGATGCGCTTGAAGGTTTCTTCGCAATAAGCGAGCTCAGTGGCTTCGGACTTAAGAAATTTACGCCGTGCCGGGGTATTGAAATACAGCTCACGTATTTCCACACTCGTGCCATGAGCGTGTGCGGCCGGAATAACTTCGCTCTGTGACCCATCCACGGATTGGATCTGCCAAGCATGCTGGCTTTCCGCCATGCGGCTGGTAAGAGTTACCTGCGCCACTGCCGCCATGCTGGCCAAAGCCTCGCCGCGAAAGCCCATGCTGGCGACGCGCTGCAAGTCAGCTAATGACGCAATCTTGCTGGTTGCATGGCGCATAAGGGCGAAAGGTAACTCATCCGGAGCGATGCCATTGCCATTGTCGCGCACACGCAGCAGCTTCACGCCACCGCCTTCCAGCTGCACGATAATTTCGGTGGCACCCGCATCCAGGCTGTTTTCCAGCATCTCCTTAAGCGCGGCAGCAGGACGTTCGATCACTTCGCCAGCAGCGATTTGGTTGATGAGCAGATCAGATAAGAGCTGTATGGTGGCCATATAGAATGATTCAGGTTACGGGTACTGAATTATAACTTTTTCATGCTATGGCAGTGCGGTGGCGAAGATAAAATCGTATAATCACAAGTTAATAAAAATTATCATTGCCCGGTATAGCCGGGTTTTTTAATATGTTTGGGCTGGCAAGCCTGTCGGATTAATAAATCCGTAGCACAGAATTAGCCGGGCGAAGGTAGATTTACAGCCGATTCCGTTTAAGTCCTTGAGCTGCTAGATCGCAGAAGTTGTGTTCGTATACAAGCAAGATGCCTCGCTTGCCGCTGGGTTGTGACACCTCGGTTTTAAATTCACAGCGCATAATAAATTCAGGAGTTTGCACTGCATGGAAAGCATAAATTCTCAGCAACCTATCACAAGTATTGATAGTAGCGTAACGCCTCCCCCAGTTTTAAAACTGGGATTCGGAATGAAATTTGAAGATCTCTACAGCGTCGATGGGCTGCCCCGTATCGACTCTTATTTCCTGGCCGAACTTTCTGAAAGCGAACCGTTACTGGCGGAAAAACTGGCCGCAGCGCGTAAAACACCGGATCACATGACGCATCTGGAAGAATCGCAGCTCATTATTAATCTGGCCCCACACCTGGAAGACTTTCTTGGTCAATTATTTAATATTCAGACTGCGGTACGCAAATCGGCAGAACAACACCATGAGCTAGCGCCCCTGTTCCACTGTAAACGTATTTTTGTGCAGCGAAAAGCAATAAACAAGTACAAAGCGGCTGATGCCGCAGCTTTCGATGGTGACGTCCTTGCAACAGCATTATTACAAGCTTTCGGCGATACCACTGGTGAAATGAGCGAATTACTTTTTGCCCGCCAGGTTAACAACTGGCTTGATGCCGAGGCAGAAAATATCGACAAACTTGATCTTGCCATGCGTTACGCGGCTTGGGCGGTGCATACCACAACTGGGAAAAAACGCCATGGGCACGGCGTGTTATTCAAGGTTCCTGCCAAGCTCGATTTTCAGCGCCTGATACCTATCATCCCAATTGAAAATGTTCCATACACCGCGCATCGCCTTGCGGATAGCCATCTGCGTCAACGCGAGGGTTTCGCCCTTACTGACAAAGGTACGGACTTGGCTGGCGCCATGGGTGAAGCTAATTACTGCATTTGGTGCCATGAACAAAGCAAGGACTCCTGCTCGATTGGACTGCGGGAAAAAGCGGGTGTTGCTGATGCCCCCCCGCCATTTAAGAAAAGTACTTTCGGCATTCCACTGGCGGGTTGCCCCGTGGATGAAAAAATTTCCGAATTTCATAAAGTTAAAGCTTCCGGTCTGGCATTGGGTGCATTGGCTATCATTGCTGTAGATAATCCGATGTGCGCTGCAACCGGTCATCGAATTTGTAACGATTGCATGAAATCATGCATTTATCAAAAGCAGGAGCCGGTAAATATTCCACAGTCCGAGACACGCTCCTTAAAGGATGTTCTGGAGCTACCGTGGGGCTTTGAAATTTACAGCCTGCTCACCCGTTGGAACCCCCTCAATATTCGTCGGCCCTATCCGCGTGCTGCTACTGGCAAGCGTGTACTTGTCGTCGGCATGGGTCCTGCCGGTTTTACGCTGGCACATCATTTGATGAACGATGGTCATATTGTTGTTGGTGTCGACGGGTTAAAAATCGAGCCGTTGCTGGGCGATTTATCTGGCGTGGATGCAGATGGCAATCGAGTGGCATTTAGCCCGGTCTACGATGCAAGTGCATTGAAGGAACCGCTGGATAACAGAGTTATGGCCGGTTTTGGTGGCGTGGCCGAGTATGGCATTACGATTCGATGGGATAAAAATTTCCTTAAAATCATTCGCCTGCTGCTGGAACGGCGCACACAGTTCGCGCTACTCGGTGGCGTACGTTTCGGCGGGACCATTACGGCCGAAAGTGCTTTTGAATCAGGCTTCGATCATATTGCACTGGCAGCTGGTGCTGGCCGCCCAACATTGCTCGACATACCTAACGGTATGGCATGCGGTGTTCGAACTGCGTCTGACTTTTTGATGGCATTGCAATTGACAGGGGCTGCCAAGCCAGACTCCATCGCCAACATGCAAGTTCGCTTACCCGTTGTAGTAATCGGCGGTGGCTTGACCGCTATTGATACAGCCACTGAATCTCTTGCCTATTATCCGGTACAAGTTGAGAAATTCCTTTGCCGCTACGAAAGGCTGATAGCTGAAAAGGGTGAGGCCGTATTGCGCAGCATGTGGACGGCGGATGAAACAATTATAGGCGACGAGTTTTTGAGTCATGCTCGAGCTATACGCGCGGAGCGGGCCATGGCCTTGAGCGAAGGACGTAACCCCAACATCCTTCAGCTTATCAAATCATGGGGAGGCGTCACTTTGGCCTATCGCAAGCGCCTGGTCGACAGCCCTTCATATACCCTCAATCATGAGGAAGTGGAAAAGGCGCTGGAAGAAGGGATTTATTTTGCCGAAGGTTTGACCCCAGTGCGGGTAGAGGTGGATACAAATGGCAATGCGATTGCCATGGAGGTAATGCACCAGGTATTAAATGCCGAGGGAGCCTGGCAGAAGGCCGGGCAAATTAATCTACCCGCGCATACCATCTTTGTGGCTGCGGGCACCCAACCGAACACAGTTCTGGCACGCGAGTTTCCAGAAAAATTCAAGCTTGATGGCCGATACTTCCAGGCATGTGACGAACAAGGAGAACCCGTCAAACCAGAGCGTAGCAATACCAAACCGGCCCAGGCACACGTGCTTCAGTACAAGCACCATGATGGCCGCTTCATCAGCTTTTTCGGAGACCTGCATCCTTCATATTCCGGTAACGTAGTCAAGGCCATGGGTAGTGCAAAGCAGGGTTATCCGGTGTTAAGCAAAGTATTGTCACAAGTTGCCGCTGCAGATAAAGGGAACGATCAGGATTTTCTTGCACGCCTGAGCAACGATCTGCGCGCCACCATACATCAAGTGATCCGCCTTACCCCTACCATCATAGAAGTAATCGTCAAGGCGCCTGCCGCGGCGCGAAATTTTCAACCGGGGCAATTTTATCGCCTGCAGAATTATGAGACTCATGCCACACAAGTCGATGGTACACGTATGGTCATGGAAGGTTTAGCTTTGACCGGCGCTTGGGTTGATGTCGAACAAGGCTTGCTCTCTACTATTGTGCTGGAAATGGGTGGTTCTTCTCAGTTATGTGCTGCGCTGAAACCCGGTGAACCAGTAGTGCTTATGGGGCCAACTGGTACGCCCACTGAAATTGTTCCGGGAGAAACAGTGATGCTGGTTGGTGGGGGCTTGGGCAACGCCGTACTATTTTCCATCGGCAAGGCATTCCGTAGCGTCGGCTCTAAAGTTCTTTACTTTGCTGGCTACAAAAAAATGATAGACCGTTACAAGGTGGAAGACATCGAAATGGCCGCTGATGTGGTGATTTGGTGCTGCGATGAAGCGCCCGGATATATACCGGACCGTCCCCAAGACCGAACTTATGTAGGTAACATCGTGCAGGCCATCAAAGCCTATGCCAGCGGTGAACTAGGACAGCAAGACCTTGCGGTGAAGCAGGTCGATCGCCTCATCGCGATTGGTTCAGACAAGATGATGGCCGCTGTTGCAGGGGCCCGTCATAGCGAACTGAAACCCTATATGAAACCGGATCACCATGCCTATGGCTCCATCAATTCACCCATGCAATGCATGATGAAAGAGATTTGCGGCCAGTGCATTCAAGAACACTTCGACATTACGACTGGGGAAAAAACCTATGTATTCTCCTGTTTTAACCAAGATCAAAAACTGGACTGCGTAAACTTCCCCGGTTTGAACGCACGGCTCAAGCAAAATACCGTGCAGGAAAAGCTGACCGCGCAATGGATAGAACATTGCCTCGAACAAGATGACATGTTGACGGGTATATCTTAATGATAAAATCGCTCAGTAATTTGTTTTTTAGAGATGCCCTTGAATAATTACTTCTGCCCGGTAGACTCAGGCCATATTAAAAGAGGAGATGTTTCATGCGTATAGGGATTCCTAAGGAAACGCGCGCAGGTGAAACACGTGTTGCGGCAACGCCCGAAACAGTGAAAAAAATGCTGGCCGCCGGTCATGCAGTCATGGTGCAGCAAGGTGCCGGAACAGGCGCGAGCATTCCCGATGCAGACTATCTGGCTGCAGGAGCCACCTTGGTCAGCGACGCGGAGGTATATGCGCAAGCTGAGATCATACTTAAAGTGAAAGCCCCAACCGAAGACGAGCTGGCAAAGCTGGCCGCAAAAACCGTACTGATCGGCTTACTTTCACCTTTTCAGGCGGACTTGGTTGCAGCCTACGCCAAACAGGGCATTACCGCTTTTGCCATGGAAAAGCTGCCGCGTACGTCACGCGCGCAAGCTATGGACGTTCTGTCCTCGCAAGCAAATATTGCCGGATATAAAGCAGTGCTGGTGGCGGCGAATTTATATAATCGGTTTATACCGATGTTGATGACGGCTGCCGGAACGGTGAAGGCAGCGCGCGTGGTGATATTAGGCGTAGGTGTTGCTGGTTTGCAGGCTATCGCCACTGCCAAGCGTATGGGTGCGGTGATTGAGGCCTCCGATGTACGTCCTGCAGCGAAAGAACAAGTAGCATCCCTGGGTGCCAAGTTCATTGACGTGCCTTTTGAAACTGATGAAGAGCGAGAGATTGCCCAAGGCGTTGGCGGCTATGCCCGCCCCATGCCAGCCAGCTGGATGGAACGTCAAAAGGTAGAGGTTGCTAAACGTGTGGCACAAGCCGACATTGTCATTACCACTGCATTGATTCCCGGTAGAGCCGCACCCGTGCTGGTAACTGAAGATATGGTCAAATCCATGAAACCGGGATCCGTGATCGTGGATATGGCTGCTGAAGCAGGCGGCAATTGCCCGTTGTCTGAAGTAGGCAAGACAGTGGTCAAGCATGGCGTCACACTGGTAGGTGAAGACAATCTGCCTGCTTTGGTTGCGACAGATGCCAGTGCTTTGTATGCACGCAACCTGCTTAATTTCCTCACTTTACTATGCGACCCTAAAAACGGCGGAAAAATGAACATCAATCGTGATGACGATATTATCGCCGGATCGTTACTGAGTATTGACGGAGAAGTGGTTACTAAATAAATAATCTCCCTCTCGGAGGGAGAACTGGAAGAGACTAAAATTCGCCAATCTCAACATAGGAGTTTAGAAATGAGTACTGTAATTGATCCTGTAATTATCAATCTGACCGTATTTGTACTGGCCGTGGTGGTCGGCTATCACGTGGTATGGAATGTCACACCCGCGCTACATACGCCGCTAATGGCAGTGACCAATGCCATTAGCGGCATTATCATCGTCGGTGCCATGTTGGCGGCGGGGCCTGAACAACTGGACGCCGGCACGATCATGGGCTTAATCGCAGTTATGCTGGCAGCAGTTAATGTATTCGGTGGTTTTCTGGTAACGCAACGCATGCTGAGCATGTTCAAAAAGAAAAGCAAATAAGCCAAAACGCCACAACTCAGACGCGAAGTAGTGAAGTGGAGCGACATCAGCCATTAATTTGTGAATGGCTCCCTGCTTATTCGTAGGAGCGTCACACCACTTCTCCTGACTCGCGAAATAAAGCAGTTACAAAAAAATATTCAAGGAAAATTTATGTCGGCAAATTTTGTTGCATTAGCCTATTTAGTCGCCGCTGTCTTGTTCATCCTGGCACTGAAAGGCTTGAGCTCTCCAATTTCCGCACGGAACGGAAACATGTTCGGCATGATAGGCATGGCCATTGCGGTGCTTACCACGCTGACTGTCACCCAGAACCTGGTTTATATTGTGCTGGCTATCATTGTGGGCGGATCAATCGGTGCGGTGGTCGCCCGACGTATTCAAATGACTGCCATGCCTGAATTGGTGGCGGCCATGCACTCACTGGTCGGTCTGGCGGCGGTGCTGGTCGCCATGTCCGCGTTTTATAATCCAGTCGCCTACGGCATCGCGCCGTTGCATGCCAGCAACCTGATTGAGTTATTCATCGGCACGTTTATTGGTGCGATCACATTCACTGGTTCCATCATCGCATTCGGCAAACTGTCCGGCAAGCTTGGCAGCAAGCCGCTAACATTTTCAGGACAACACTGGTTTAACCTGTTCCTGGGTGTTGTGATGATCGCTTTCGGCATCATGTTCACGGTTACGGAAAGTTGGACACCATTCCTGATCATGATTGTTTTGGCGCTGGCGCTGGGCGTGTTACTGATTATGCCGATTGGCGGGGCGGACATGCCAGTAGTCGTATCCATGCTTAACTCCTATTCCGGGTGGGCGGCAGCGGGCATTGGCTTTACCCTGAATAACAATATGCTGATTATTGCCGGTTCATTAGTAGGCAGCTCTGGCGCGATTCTCTCTTATATTATGTGCAAGGCAATGAACCGCTCTTTCTTCAATGTAATTCTCGGTGGCTTTGGTGGTGAAGCTGAAGTGGGAGAGGCTGGCAAGGTCGAACAACGGCCAGTGCGTAGCGGTAGTGCGGATGACGCTGCATTCCTGATGGGCAATGCGGGTAGCGTCATCATCGTGCCGGGCTATGGCCTGGCGGTCGCGCGGGCACAACATGCAATCAATGAAATGTCTAATCTTTTAATCGAAAATGGCGTCAATGTACGTTATGCCATTCACCCTGTGGCTGGACGCATGCCGGGGCATATGAACGTGTTACTGGCCGAGGCTGAAGTACCTTACGATCAAGTACTTGAAATGGACGAGATCAATAACGAATTTGCCGATACTGATGTAGTACTGGTTATCGGTGCCAACGACGTGGTGAATCCTGCAGCCAAAACTGACCCGCACTCTCCTATTTATGGCATGCCGATCATTGATGCACACAAGGCGCGCACCATTCTGGTGGTAAAGCGCAGTATGGCTGTTGGTTATGCAGGACTGGACAATGATTTGTTCTATTTAGACAAAACCATGATGGTGTTTGGCGATGCAAAAAAGGTAGTCGAGGAAATTATCAAGTCGTTGCAGCATTAAGTTACTCGATGACTTATCTGGGGTACAACTAAATAATCAGCGCTTTGAAAATATCCATCTGAAATTGTAAATATTCTTAAACAATGCAGTAGGAATAATAAAACCTGGGTTTAGAAGTACTCTAATCGAATTGCATCTCATAATTCATGACCACATTAAAGATGGAATTACATAAGCACTCAGGAAATCCTGAAGCGCCTTAAAGTATTTCTCCAAATTGTCGTAAAGTAATATACTTGATGGCTATTTATGAGATGCAAAAAGTGAATTCTTAGGAATACCATATTGGGCCGACTAGGATACTTTTGAATTGATCTGCCAGTCAAACCGTCGGTGGCGGCACCTCTCATCTCAAGCTTCACTTGACCGCATTAATAATGCACCCATGTTCAGTCAGACACACTGCAATTATGGAGTTTTCATGCAAAACATGATGTTAAATTATTAATGTGGTAACTCCATTCGCTGCATCACGCATTAATGTGATTCAGAAGCTACTATCTTTGTCTCCTACCGTCCGATTTTTACCATGGTTAGTAGTGATAGTTTCTTTGGTTGTAACCCACCAGTTATGGAAAAATGCACACAACGAAGCTGTACGGGAATTGCAATATAATTTCAATTTTCGTGTGCTTGATGTCAGAAACCGCATTGAACAGCGTATGCAGTCTTATGAACAAGCGCTACGGGGCGTACAAGGTTTATTCGCCGCCTCCATTAACGTAGAACGCGACGAATTCCATGCCTATATCCTCGATCAACATATTGTGGAGAACCTCCCTGGTATACAAGGCGTTGGATTTTCGCTGATCGTACCTGCAGTGCAGCAAAACAAACACACTACAATTATCCGCAAGGAAGACTTTCCCCCACACCCCATTAGTCATAATGGGAAACAAGACATCGCCACCTCCCTCATCTTCATCGAGCCCGTCACAGAGAGTAATCGACGCACTTTTGGTTACGACATGTATTCCGATCCGATACGACGTGTTGCAATGGAGCAAGCACGCGACAACAATAAAGCCGTTATCACAAGTAAGACAAAACTTATACAAGAAAAAAGTGAGAGCACGCAGGCTGGTTTTCTGATGTATTTACCTATTTACAAAAATGGTGCGCCATATGCCACCTTAGCTCAGCGCCGCGCAAACCTAATCGGCTGGGTCTGTGCTCTGTTTCGGATGGATGATTTAATGCGTGGCATTCTCGGTACACGTGTACCTGACATCAACATAAAAATTTACGATGGCGAGGAAATGTCGAGTAAGACGCTAATGCATGATGCCGATAGCACAAACAAAATCGGCGTCAAGATGGATCCGCTCTTCCATGCTTCCAAGCACTTTGAAATTGCTGGCCACACCTGGACAATGGCTAATAGCTCTCTCTCTAGCTTTGAGGCACAGCTGGACGAAGAACAGTCGCAGTCCATCATCGTGTTTGGCTTAGCTGTAAGTATATTGCTGGGGCTACTCACAGGGTTGCTGGTGCAGGGTCGGGAACGCGCTCTTCGAGCTGCGCGGAAGATGAATGAACGATTAATCGAGAGTGAGGAGCGCCTACGCCTTAGTCTGATGTATGGCGAAATCGGCACTTGGGATTGGGATATTTGTACTAGCGAACTGTATTGGTGCGACCATATTTCTTACCTGATGGCCTGCCCTGCAGGAAAACAGAATAGTACTTATGAAGATTTTATGAGCAGCATACATCCTGATGATCGTCAGAACGTTGTCAATTCAATGAATGCCTGCGTTGAAGCAAGCACTAGATACAACATAGAGCATCGAGTGATTTGGCCGGACGGCACAATACGCTGGTTACATCAGCGTGGCGGTGTAATACGCGATAAAGATGGGACTCCTCTGAAGATGCTGGGTGTGGTTCAGGATATTACCAGCAAAAAACTGGAGGAGATAGAACTGGTCGAGATCGATACGAGATTGCGCACCATTATTGATGCCGCCCCGGACGCCGTAGTGTTAATGAATTCAGAGGGCATTCTCACCGGCTGGAATGGACAGGCAGAAAAGATTTTTGGCTGGACCCGAGAAGAAGCCATCGGACAAATGCTGCACGATATGATCATCCCGCAGCAATATCGTAATGCGCATATTCAGGGCCTGAAACATTTTTTGGCTTCCAGCGAGGGGCCTGTACTAAACAAGCGCATAGAGATAGCAGGCTTGCATCGCGATGGCCACCAATTTTCTATCGAATTGGCAATATCTCCAGTCAAACATAAAGATAAATATGAGTTCTGCGCTTTCATCCACGACATCACAGTTCGCAAGAATACTCAAAGCTTACTGCTGCATGCCAAAGAAGACGCTGAGCGGAGCTCCGCAGAGTTAATCAGCTATATCCAGGCCATTGACCAGCACGCCCTCGTTTCAGTCGCCGACCCTGTCGGGCGCATCATACAGGCCAATGAAAAGTTCTGTGAAGTCAGTGGCTACAGCCCGGAGGAGCTGCTCGGTCATGATCACCGCATCATCAATTCCGGGATGCATCCAAGCGCTTTCTTCATCGATATGTGGACAACCATCACCCGTGGTGACATCTGGCGCGGTGAAATTTGTAATCGCGCAAAAAACGGCACATTGTATTGGGTAGATAGCGCCATCGTGCCACTCAAAGGTGTGAACGGGCAAATTGTACGTTACATTTCGGTCAGGGTTGATATCACCAAACGCAAGGAAGCTGAGCAGCATATCCAGTCCCTGGCTTACTACGATGTGTTGACTGGACTACCCAACCGTACCCTGCTGCGTGACCGTCTCGGTCAGTTGATCGCTGAATCCCATCGCGATAAGCAGCAATTTGCATTGCTATTTATTGATCTTGATCGCTTTAAGTATATTAACGATTCGATGGGGCATGCGGTGGGCGACAAACTATTGCAGGAAGTCGCGCTGCGCTTGCAGGAATGTGTGCGTGAAGTGGATACTGTGTCGCGTATCAGTGGCGACGAATTTATTGTGTTACTGCGTGAAACTGATGCAAACGGTGCGGCGCATGTGGCTGGCAAGATACTCAAGACACTGACTACTCCTTGTAATGTCGGCACTCTGCAAATCGTCACCCATGCCAGCATCGGCATCAGTATTTACCCTGATAATGTGGATAGTGACGACGAAATCAATACATTGATCAAGCACGCTGACGTGGCGATGTATCGTGTAAAGGCTGAGGGCCGCAGCAATTTTTTGTTTTTTGAGTCTGAAATGAATTTCCGTGCTAATCAACTATTCTCCATGGAAAATGATATGCGCCTGGCATTAGAGCGCAACGAGTTTACATTGCATTATCAGCCTCAGGCGAACTTGATTAGTGGAATGGTGTGCGGTGCGGAGGTTTTGCTGCGTTGGGAGCATCCAGAAAAAGGCTTTGTTTCACCAGCCGAATTTATTCCGGTGGCCGAAGAGACTGGGCAGATTATACCTATAGGGGAATGGGTGCTGCGCACAGCTTGCAAGCAACTGGCCGAATGGCGGCGACAGGGAATGGCCCAATTTCCGCTGTCTATAAATATATCGGTCATACAGCTACGTCAGCCTCAACTTGCGCAAATAATCATCGCTGTATTAGAAGAAACGGGGCTGGACCCAAATGACTTGGAGTTGGAAATTACTGAAGGCGTCATGCTGAACGAAGCTCAAGCAGCAATGGATTTTCTGATCAATATGAATGAGCTGGGAGTGAAGTTGGCCGTGGATGATTTCGGCACTGGGTATTCTAGCCTTAGTTACTTGAAGAAAATGCCGCTTGATCGACTGAAGGTTGATCAATCATTCGTGCGTGACGTCGCTACTGATGACAACGATGCGGCTATCGTGCGGTCCATCATTAGCCTGGGCCACCAGTTCAAATTACAGGTCATCGCGGAAGGCGTGGAAACGCTGGAACAACTTGATTTCTTGCGCATCAGAGGCTGCGACGAGGTTCAAGGTTATTATTATAGCCGTCCACTGCCAACTGAAAAATTTGCAATGTTCGTCAATAGCAATCCAGTACTAAATTAGGATTGGATATAATTTTCGTTATTTTCTAGATGCATTGTTCGTCACCCCAGAGCTTGGGGAGTCTCATATCGACCAAGAGAAAAGACCACCAAAAAGTGCCACGCCCGACTGCAAGATTCCAGATTTTTTCACTGCTACAAAATAATATTGTACTAAACTTACTTTCAAGGACGGTTTCAACCGGAAGTCCTTATATTCCCCCCCTGAAACAGCGCGGCGACCTCATATTTCGGGAATACAAACTGCGATCAAATTTTTACTCGCGCCTTGTCTTGACTAGAAAATTGAAATTTAGATGCGCCCTAAAGTTGAGTCCTTATAAATAAGATTTCAGAGTTGAATCACCTATGAACAAAGTGGGGCTTACTCTCCAGAAAAGAACACTATAATTTCATTCACCATCAGACGATATTCTTCTGGATCAGAACCTTCTTACCCGATGGGTATTCATCATGGTGGTCGTGTAAAACAATAAATTCTTCGTTCTTTACTAATCTTTCCTTGCCGTATATATCGCGAACCTCAACTGAAATATTATGATTGGGTGCTGTTACTAAAAAGTCATCAATTGTTTCCACAATGTCGTGATCAATAAAATGAGATTTGCTGGCATCAATTACAAGCGTACTGTTTGGTTTGACATGTGCAAGAAGCTTTCTCAATAATGCCTTATTGAGAAAGGATACATCTTTATGAAACGTTAATACATAAGATGAATCATCTTGAATCAGAGTAATGGCATCACGGTAATTAGCCTTAATAACGAAGAACAAACCAAATACTATACCGACTGACATGCCTATTAATAAATCGCTAGCTAAAATCGCTGTTATTGTAATAATGAACGGCAATAATTGACTCCAACCCTTTCGATAGAATTCCTTGAATAAAGCTGGTTTAGCGAGTTTATACCCAGTATGCAGCAAAATGGCTGACAAACAGCCCAGTGGAAAATAATTTATGTAATTTGAAAAAAACATTACGCTCAGCAATATACATAGGCCATGAATAATAGAAGATAGTGGCGATTTACCACCAGAGTTAATATTGGCTGAACTACGCACAATAACAGCAGTTATTGGTAAACCGCCGATTAATCCGGAAACAATATTTCCAACGCCTTGTGCTTTAAGCTCTCTATTAGTCGGTGAAGTGCGTTTTAAAGGATCTAGCTTATCTACTGCTTCTAGGCTTAACAATGTTTCGAGACTACCAACAATAGCTAGCGTGGCTGCAACAATATAAACCTGAGGATTAGTCCAATAACTGTAGTCAGGAAATATGAAGTTATTCAAAAACTCGCCAACACTATTTGAGACAGGAATATTCACTAAGTGAACTGAACCGACCGCCCAATCCGGAAACCAACGCTCAGCAGATAAATTATATAGAATTCCCCATACTATCGCTATTAATGGGCCAGGAATTAATTTTAGAATTTTTTGCCTTTTAAACCATGGCTTTTCCCAAACTATCAGTATCAGCAAGGCAACAATGGATGTCACTAATACACCATGCGAAATGGAGTTAAAAGCATCATATATTGGGAGTAAAAATTCTTGTACATCTTCTTCCCTATAAGCCTCAGGACCACCATATAGCACGCTATAACCAGTAGCATGAGGGATCTGTTTAATAATTAAAATCAACCCAATGGCAGCTAACATTCCTTTAATAACAGCTGAAGGGAAAAAAGCACCGACGATCCCTGCTTTGAGAAAGCCAGCTATTAGCTGCATAAAGCCCGCTAATACCACGGCAACTAAAAACCCTTGGTAACTACCTAACGTTTCAATAGCGTTAAAAACAATCACCGTTAAACCGGCCGCCGGACCCGAGACACTAAGTTGTGAACCACTTAACCAAGCGACAACTAGCCCACCGACCATTCCTGCTATCAATCCAGCGAACATAGGCGCTCCAGATGCCAGGGCGACACCAAGGCATAACGGAAGGGCCACTAAAAATACCACGATACCCGAAGGAATATCATCCTTTAGGTGTCTAAAGTAGTGATGTCTGAGTTGTTGGGTCATTATTTGCGTCTCCAAAATCTTATGTTAATCGCTTCAAGCTTAATTCCCCGCCCTTTGGGAAAAAGTCCGGTGAAAGCCGGCTGATTTACAGCTCGACAATACCCATGGCTAACAGCGGGTGCTTTATTTTGGCTATCTCAGTAGTTATCTGTTGATTTTTGGTAACTGCTTAATTATGAAGGCATGAAGGATTTTTCGTTAATCATAAAAATCCCCAACCATATGATTTATAAGTGTTTAGTAGATCATTAAATCAAATTCAACAGCTAATTGCAACATAGCCTTTATTTTGGCCTTAAAACCAATACGTCACAGGGTGAAAGTTTTAAAATGCGATCCGCAAAAGAGCTAAGGAAAAGCCCAGCAAAACCTCTTTTATTTCTTGTTGCTATTACGATCATACCTGCATTAATTTCTTTAGCATACTCAGCCAGCCTATCTGCTGGAGATTTCGCAATTATAACTTCAAAATGCGCTTTTTTTAGTACCGACAAAGGCATCATCTCACTTGCTTTATTCTTTATAAAATCAAGCGCATGCTGTTTCATATTTTTTTGTTCGTCCTTGCTAAGGGTTTCGTCAACACCCATATCACTAACGTACACATCTTTCCTGATAACGTGAACAAAATATACTTCCTTTTTGGTCCAAACATATTCATGCCCCCATCTTGAAATACTTGGCATAAACTCATCTTCGGTTGGCATGGCAATTACTATTTTTTGTGGGTTCATTTTTTTCATCCTTAAATAAATATAAATTGCCAAATCAAACAATAATCTATTGGGTTATCCCTAGTCAAGATAATGATAAATCTGTTGGCATCGACATAAGCTGCCCAGAGGAAGTTTGAATTTAATGAACCCGCCGACTTAGCCGAAACTCAACAGTTTTTTTGTTGATATCCAGAACCAGATCATGAAACAACCCCAAAAATAGTATCGATAATGCCGGTTGCATAACAGCCCGAATTCTGGAGAACGCAGATCCTCTACTTGATTTAAGTGGGCATGCACAATTAGTCCAAGAAAACTCGGCGGATAAACATTGCCGATTTGGGATTGATTGAGAAATATTCATTGAACTGCATACTTGCATCATGCGGGCCTTAACTGACGAGCAGGTAGCAGGTAGTAAAAAAAAGCGATCTCGGCAAACCGCTTGCCAATGGCACTAACTAAATCCAGATTCCGGCTGGGAAGTAGCGCCATGACCAAGGCACCAATCGCCGGAACCACAGGCGAATTACACGTAACGTCCCCATTGTTAATCAATCAATGAGGTCAAGTCTCCCATTCATACATTGTTTCAAGAATAATTGGGGTCAGACTCTCATGGCGCTCGGATAATAAATAGAACCCATAAAATCATAATGATAGAATAATAACTCTGTCAATTTTTTTGCGCAATCGTATTTCTCCATCGTTGTATCAGGCTTTTCTCCTATTGGTTGATCTGGGCAATCCCTCTGCGGAGTGCAGATATCGCTATGACTGTTCAAATGTTATTGCTTAACCGAGTTTGACCAGAGCAAACAGCAAGAGGCCGTAAGGGGAGCGTAATGAGCAATAGACTCGGGAGCTACGGGGTGCAGCTACTTCACTCTTAGTCGCGCGAATAATTCCTGAGCTGAGGGGCTAACTATGTTTCTAACCGTGCCATCATGCAAGCCATGAGTAGGAATAGGTAACCCGGCTTGGACGTAATGGGCACGCCAGTTGGATTCGTACAAGACTGTGTGCAGTCCAGTCCATGCTCCTTTGAGTTGATTGAGCTTGAACATGTCAAACATCACACGGTCACAAATGGATGTCCAGGCATTTGGAATCATGCCCCACATGGGCCACATAAAAGCTGCAGACCGGGCAAAAGACATACAATTTGTGTCTACATGGGTATGCTGCAAATCCTCCGTATGCTCAAGTCGCAGGTACTCATGACCAGGCACAAAAATGTGTCGGTATGAAAATACTGCATCCAGAATTTTTCCCTGCGCTTGGGCTTGTTCATAAACATTCACCAAGCTCGTCACATGATTTGGTTCGTATAAGTTATCCGCATCCAGGAAACAAATAACATCTGCGCCTTCGTTCAAGGCGCAGATGGCACCCACACTTCTGGGCGTACATCCATAGTCGCCATGAGCGACCGGTAAAGTGATAGAAGACAGATTTTTAACGCCTGAAGTAACATCAGGCTTGGGGTATCCGTCAGAAATGAGGTAATGCTTCGTATCTTGATGTGTCTGCGCCAATACACTTTGGATGCATCGGCGCAGGATTTCATCCGACTCTTTGTAGTATGGCGTAATAATCGCAACCTTCATTTGGTGGCCACCTTCGCATGGAAACTTAAACGTTGAAATAAGCGATTGTTTTTTTCAAGCCATTGATCAGATCAACCTTTGGGTACCAATCTAGCTGGTTTTTTGCCAGGTTGATGTCGGGTTGCCTTTGTTTGGGATCGTCCTGAGGCAGAGGTTTAAAAACCAATTTGCTCTTTGAGCCTGTCAGCTTAATCACTATTTTGGCAAACTCCAGAATCGAAATTTCTGAAGGGTTTCCAATATTGACAGGTCCGGTAAATTCATCGCCGGTATCCATGGTTCGGATCAACGCATCAATCAAATCGTCAACGTAACAAAAACTTCTGGTTTGGTTACCATCACCATAAATTGTGATGCCATCTCCTTTGAGAGCCTGAACGATAAAGTTACTGACTACACGGCCATCACCGGGCTGCATCCTCGGCCCGTAAGTGTTAAAGATTCGTGCCACTTTGATCCGCAAATGGTGCTGTCGCCAGTAGTCAAAGAAAAGCGTTTCAGCGCAGCGCTTGCCTTCATCGTAACAACTGCGAATACCGATCGGATTGACCCTGCCCCAATACGCCTCCGACTGGGGTTGAACTTCCGGGTCGCCATACACTTCACTCGTGCTTGCCTGGAGAATTTTTGCCTTTACTCGCTTGGCCAGTCCCAGCATGTTGATAGCGCCATGCACACTTGTCTTGGTGGTTTGTACCGGGTCAGATTGGTAATGTACCGGTGATGCAGGGCAGGCCAGGTTGTAAATTTCGTCGACCTCCTCATATAGTGGAAAAGTAACATCGTGCCGCATTAATTCAAAATGGGGATGTCCCAGCAAATGTTTAATATTTTCCTTGTTACCCGTGAAAAAATTGTCAACACACAATACATCTGAACCGCTGGCCACCAGCCGCTCACATAGGTGCGACCCTAAAAAACCAGCCCCACCGGTTACAAGTATTCTTTTCATTGTTTGTCAGCTGGACGCTAAGGATAGGAAATTTAAGCGCGACACGCAATCTCTCGTGCAAGCTGCTCTCACTCTACAGGAGGGAATCACCTGTGTCACCGGGTAAATCCAAGAGTTGAATAAAGAGTGACTTTACTTGCCCACACCAACAGCGGTAAATATTGGCGTTTTGATTATTGCCACGGAGGCAAGCGGAAGATGCTGGCACTGCGTGTATATCCGGACGTAACCCTAGCCGATGCCAGGCCGCAACGAGATTTTGCGCTCAAGCGTCGCGAAGCAACGTAAGAGGTGCAATTTATCTGGATGACGAAGATAGGCTGAACTGGCTTAAAATTGTTTAACGAAGTATGTTCGCGCTTAAACTGGATTTGCCATGCCTATTGCTTGATGACCACCATTATCATGTGGTCGTGGGAACGGACTGCTAATTGCTCGAGTTACCCGCTATGTAGTCTTGAACCCGGTGAGAGCGAGCATGGTTAACGACGCAGCCGATTGGCCCTGGAGCAATGATCGATCGATGATGAATCAAGCGGCACCGTTGAAATGCTAGGAAGTCAATTGGCTATTGAGTCATTTTGGTTCGGATAAAGAACGTGCTTGTGTTCATTATCAGAATTTTGTCCGCGCGGGTATTGGCTTTCCACCCGTTTGGGATAAACACCTTAACAAGATTTTTCTGGGTAATCAGGATTTTGTCGATACAATGTAAAGCCTAATCAACATGGATCTTAATAAGTTCAAAGAGATACCAAAGCTCAGCGCAGACCTTTGGGGAAACCGCTCGATTTTAAATTCTTTAAAGAAGGCATGCAGAATGCATATGAGACCGATTGCCGATGCTTTTTGGGTACATAATGCCACTGTCAGCAGAGCGATCCATAAAACTGCGCTCTAAAATGCATGATTGTGCCCCCTTTCTCTCTTGAGATCACTATGAACGATCAAGATATTTCCATAGCCGTAGTGGCTACACAGGTTGCCTCACGGACAAAACCATCGAACTATCCAGAACCGTTCGCTTCCCGAATGGCGGGGCGAGAGAAGCGACCCCTTGGCGACTTGTTTGGCCTGTCAAATTTCGGGGTAAATCTAACGAAACTTTTGCCCGGTGCTGGTTCAGCCTTGCGGCATGCCCATTCCAAGCAAGACGAATTCATCTACATATTGCACGGTCATCCCATGCTAGTCACCGATGCCGGTGAAACGCAACTCTCTCCTGGCATGTGCGCGGGATTCAAAGCGGGTACGGGCAACGCGCACCAGTTGCTAAATCGTACAGGTGAAGAAGTGCATTACCTTGAGGTTGGCGATCGCAGCGCAGGAGATTCCGCCGTATACCCTGACGATGACTTACAGGCAGATCTCCTCGATGGAAAATGGCGGTTTGCACACAAAGACGGTTCGCCGTATTGAAGTTTACGCTCGTCTAACAACCTGCTATTGGAGTGCACATGCAACATGTTTTAATCATGCACGAGGTCGAAGCCTACCCAGCATGGAAAGCAATATTTGACCAAGCAGCGGACATAAGAAAGCGTGCTGGAGAAATCAGCTACCAACTACTGCGATACGACAACAATGCAAACAACATTGTCCACTTTTCGGAGTGGTCATCATTGGATAATGCCAGGCGCTTCTTCGAATCTCCTGAATTGGTGGAAATCAGACAGAAAGCTGGCGTAAAAGCCCCCGACTTTATCTATCTGCAGGAGATAGAGCGTGGTGTGTTATAGCCCTAACGAATAAGGTTAGGTGCGACACGAAGTTGCACGATGAAGTTGTTCTGCCA
>NZ_CAKMLL010000023.1 GCF_927797785.1 Candidatus Nitrotoga sp. BS
ACACCCGCTTCGGCCAAGTGCCCAATCATGGGCATATAGCCTTGCTCGCCCTTGTAGGCGTAGTGGGCAGCATCTTCATTGTTGCAGCAAGCTGGACAGTGCAGTGCCGTTCTTGAGGGTGCGCAGGTCTTCGAGCGAGCGTCCGCCACCCGTGAGCACCAGCACCAGCGGTTTGACGTAGAACGGTGCCATGTAGCCCCGCCCGCTGCCGGGCTTGGGCATCTCCTGTTCCAGCCATCGCGAAAAACCCATACCCTGAATAAATTCGCCGAACAAAGCCAGCCCGGCGTTCGCCGTCAGCATCTCGTTCGTCGCTTCCAGCTTGAACGGAAGCACCGTTTGTGCCAAAGTTCCCATCGCCCTGTCTCCTTTCGTCACCCGATAGGTGAGTGTCTTGATAACCGCAATCCTACCGGATCGCAAGCAAGGCGGGGCTTCCCTTTACTTCATTTTTTTGAATCGCGGGATTTGGGTCAAAGTGACTATATGGACAAAAAGCCTGCCTACGCCTTTTCAGACAATGGCTTGAACTTGCGCACGTCCATTTTCTGAAGTATTATCGGACATTAATTTACCTTGTTTACCTTTCCCTAGCCGCTGAAGTAATTATTATGTACGTCAAGCAAACTCCAAATTCGACGCCGGATGAACTCGCTTCCCAAGTGAAGATTGCTAACCATCTCGATTCTGAAGCTGATAGTCTCACTGCTGCTGTAACGCCAGGTTTGGCTCAAAGCGTCGAAGCCGTTCGAGACAAATTGCTTGCATCAGGTATTTCCGAAAAAGATGTAGCAGATTCCACTGCTTGGGCACGTCGGGCCAAGGAATAATATGCGCGTTGTTATCGATACCAATGTAATACTCTCTGCTTTATTATTCGCTAATGGGAATTTAGCGTGGTTGAAAAAGGCGTGGCAAGCAAAGACTATCCGCCCAGTAATCAGCAACGCAACAAAGGAGGATCTGTTCGACTCATTGAATTACCCCAAATTCAATCTGTCAATCGCGGAGCAGGATCTTTTGCTGGAAGATTTCTTCCCATACTGTGAAGAAGCTTCCGTATCAAACTGGATGCCATCACATGGCGTATTTAGTCAAGTATTTTTGGCATTGGCGCACAAAGCCAAGGTAAGCGCACTGGTGAGTGTTGAAAAAGATTTACTCGCATTGCGAGGAAGCTTCATCCCACCCATCCTCACCGTTGAGGAGTTGCGCAAACGTTTGCAAGAAGAACGTCTCGCATAACTACTCCGTTCAATTTCCTCTAAAAACTAGACAACTTGCCCTAATTTGCGGCAAACTGCGTTCATGAAAACCATTCTGGTCCTACATGGTCCCAATCTGAACTTGCTCGGCAGCCGCGAGCCAAGCGTATACGGCCATGTTACTTTAGACGAAATTAACAACAATTTGCAGCAGTTGGTGCATATGCAGGGCGAAAGTCTGTTGTATTTTCAAAGTAACTCTGAATCCGCTTTAGTGGATCGCGTACACTTGGCACGCCAGGACGGCACCGATTTTATTGTCATTAACCCCGCTGCTTTCACGCATACCAGTGTGGCTTTACGCGATGCACTGACGGCGGTGGCTATCCCATTTATTGAAGTCCATCTTTCAAATGTGTTTTCACGCGAACTGTTTCGCAAAGAATCGTACTTCTCTGATATCGCTATTGGCGTTATCAGTGGCTTGGGTGCAACCGGTTATGAACTCGCAGTGCAATACGCGCTGCAATATTCTGTTAGGAGCTAATCATGGATTTACGTAAACTCAAAACCTTGATCGAACTGGTTGAAAACTCCGGTATTGCCGAGCTGGAAATTAGTGAAGGTGAAGAGCGTGTGCGTATTGTCCGTTCTGGTGGTGCTGCGGCGCAGCATATTTATGCTGCGCCGCAGCACATGACCACGCATAGTCCTCAACTTGTTGATGTGCCTGTTGAACCAGCCAAACCCGTAACACCAGATGGTCACGTAGTGAAATCGCCGATGGTCGGCAGTTTCTATCGTAGCCCTTCCCCTGGCGCCTCACCCTTTGTGGAAGTAGGCCAGAGCGTGAGTGTGGGTGAGACCCTCTGCATCATTGAAGCAATGAAGCTGCTCAACGAAATCGAAGCTGATCAAAGCGGTATCATTAGTGCGATTCTGGTTGAGAGCGGCCAGCCAGTAGAATATGGCCAACCTCTTTTTATCATCAATTAAATAATGTTTGAAAAAATTCTCATCGCAAATCGAGGCGAGATTGCCTTAAGAGTTCAGCGAGCTTGTCGTGAGATGGGCATTAAATCCGTAGTAGTGCATTCCGAAGCTGACGCAGATGCCAAGTATGTCAAACTGGCCGATGAGTCGGTGTGCATCGGCCCGGCTTCTTCGCTACAAAGCTATCTGCACATCCCATCCATTATTAGCGCAGCGGAAGTTACAGATGCACAAGCCATCCACCCTGGCTACGGTTTTTTATCTGAGAATGCTGACTTTGCCGAGCGTGTGGAAAAAAGCGGGTTTGTATTCATTGGTCCGCGCCCAGAAACCATTCGTTTAATGGGCGACAAAGTCTCTGCCAAAAATGCAATGAAAAAAGCAGGTATTCCCTGTGTGCCGGGCGTGGATGGCGCACTGCCGGACAATCCAGCCGAAATCACAAAGATTGCACGTAGTATCGGTTACCCAGTCATTATAAAGGCTGCCGGGGGCGGGGGAGGACGCGGCATGCGCGTGGTACATACCGAAGCGGCGTTGCTCAATGCCGTAACTATGACGCGTAACGAGGCGCAGGCTGCGTTCAATAATCCAGTGGTTTATATGGAAAAGTTCTTGCAGAATCCGCGCCACATCGAATTTCAAGTGCTGGCAGATTCTTATGGTAATGCGGTATATTTAGGTGAGCGCGACTGCTCAATGCAACGCCGCCACCAGAAAATCCTTGAAGAAGCGCCAGCACCTCTGCTCAACATTCGTCTTCGTAATAAAATTGGTGAACGTTGTGCAGCTGCTTGCCGCAAAATTGGCTATCGCGGCGCGGGCACTTTCGAGTTTCTCTATGAGAACGATGAATTTTTCTTCATTGAAATGAATACTCGCGTACAGGTAGAGCATCCGGTCAGTGAAATGGTTTCTGGCATTGATATCGTACAACAGCAAATTCGTATCGCTGCCGGTGAAAAACTCAATTTCAAACAGAATGATATTGCCCTCAAAGGTCATGCCATCGAGTGTCGTATCAATGCCGAACACCCCTACAAGTTCACGCCCTCGGCCGGCCGCATTACTACTTGGCATACTCCTGGTGGCCCTGGTATCCGCGTGGATTCGCATGTGTACGCCAATTACTTCGTGCCGCCGTATTATGATTCCATGATCGGCAAGATTATTGCATATGGTGACAACCGCCAACAGGCGATAGCCCGTATGCGTACTGCCTTATCGGAAATGGTGGTAGAAGGTATAGAGACTAACATTCCGCTACATCAGGAACTGATGTTAGACGCCGCTTTTTTGCGAGGTGGCACCAGCATCCACTATCTGGAACACAAGCTAGCCGAACGCCTCAAGGTAAAATAACATGGCATGGCTTACGCTGACGATCACTGCATCCGCATCCCAAGCGGAGATGCTGAGTGAGGCTCTGCTGGTTCTCGGCGCGCTATCCGTAGACATTCATGATGCTGATGCTGACACCCAAAATGAGCACGCCATGTTTGGCGAACCGGGCGAACCCGCCCCCCATTTATGGTCACACAACCGCGTTACGGCTCTGTTTGTCGAAGATACGCCGATAGACGCAATCATGCAGGAAGCGGCACACGCCATCGGACTGGAACAGCCGCCAACCTATGCCACCGCGACCTTGGAGGACAACGACTGGGTGCGCCTGACCCAGTCGCAGTTTAATCCCATTCGCATTTCGCAGCGCTTATGGATCGTGCCCACTTGGCACACCCCGTCCAATCCCTGTGCCATCAATATTACGCTTGATCCCGGCCTGGCTTTTGGTACCGGTAGCCACCCCACTACCCGTTTGTGCTTGCGCTGGCTGGATCTTAATTTGCGGGGGGGTGAATCTGTATTGGATTATGGCTGCGGTTCGGGCATCCTTGCCATCGCTGCGCTCAAACTTGGCGCTGCCCGCGCCACTGGCGTGGACGTGGATGCACAAGCCGTGCAAGCCAGCCGCGATAATGCAACGGCTAATCAAGTTGACGCGCAGTTCCACCAGCCAAATGCCGCACTGAAACAACAAGCTGATATTGTAGTAGCCAATATTCTTACCAATCCTCTTAAAGTACTCGCTCCGTTGCTGGCAGGCTCAACTCGGCAAGGCGGCCAAATTGTGTTATCCGGTGTACTCAGCGAACAGGCCGAAGACGTTATGAACGTCTATGGTCAGTGGTTTGACTTCAGGCCACCGGTTATGGAAGAAGGTTGGACATGCCTATCTGGAGTGAAGCGTTGAGCGCAGTCACCCAATGCCCAGAGTGTGGTACCCGCTTTAAGGTTAGCCAAACTCAGCTGGACATGTATCAGGGCATGGTGCGTTGCGGACGTTGCCAGGCGATATTCAATGCCTCAAAACATTTGCATAATAACGAACCCAGCCCGCAACTTGCCCTAACCCTTGACCAGGAAGAAATGCAGCAAGTGCCTGTCGAAAGCCCCACAGAACATCTCCCTGCAACCCACAATACATATGATTTCAGCCAACTTGCTACAGCCAGTAAAGAAGAAACACTGGAAACCGCCCCCCCAGTCATCCAAAAGAATGTTCACTGGTCCTGGGTGGTGGTCACATTACTTTTGTTCATAGTGTTTCTGGCACAGACTACGTATTTTTTCCGTGTCGAACTCGCCGCGCACCTGCCGGGCATAAAGTTTGCACTCACGTCCTATTGCAAGCTACTCAATTGCGATATCCCGCTGCCGAAAAAAATTGACCAGCTGAGCATCGAATCTTCTGACCTGGAATCCGATCCCAAACTTCCAAGCGTCATCACTCTCAATGCCAGCTTGCGAAACCGTGCTCCATTTGCTCAAACATACCCCAATTTTGAACTTACACTCACCAACTCTATGAATGAGGCACTGGCACGTCGCATCTTCCTCCCAACAGAATATCTCAAACCCAACGAGAATGATAAACAAGGACTACTACCCAACCATGAGGTTGGCATCAAACTACATCTTGACACTGCCGATATTAAACCAACTGGGTATCGCTTGTTTTTGTATTATCCTTAAACTGTCAAGTCTCGCTTGTTTATCAACCGTGGATTCAACAAGTAAATCTGGTTTTTTTGTGTACTATTATTTATTGATTGAACTGGCGTCAGATGATTCAAAGCGCGCTGCGGGGTATGATGGCTATTAGATATTGGCGAATTCAAGTTCGAGTGCAGCACGGGATTCGACTGCGCGGAAACTGAACATCCACTCTTGGAACCCACGAAAATCACTTGGGCTAATTGTCCCGCATAGCTGTCTACGTTGGCCTCTTTATAACTTCAAGTCGGCATCATGCTGCTTTTTTGTACTTTAAACCGTCTATACGTGTTTAATGTTGTGGCTTAGCTAAAAGCGAATTCGGGTAGCCTGCTTACGCGGAAATCCGCATGTTCGTGATACCATTCCCACAATTTTTCGCACAGAAAGCATCAAGTTGAGGAAACGTTTAGGAGAATGGCTAGTTGAGCAGGGGAAGCTGAATACGCTCGAGCTGGAGCGTGCCCTGGATTTACAGAAAGATGAAGTCAGTGAACATGAACGTATCGGCACGCTGCTATTAAAGCAAGGGATAGTTACCGCCCGTGATGTGGCAGAGGCATTGGCGGCACAGCTTGGGCTCACACTAGTGGAGCCGACTGACTATCCCCAAATGCCCTTACTTGAAGAGTGTGTATCGGTGCGTTTCCTCAAAGAGTCTAAAGCATTGCCGCTACATGAAGATGAACACGAGCTGGTGCTGGCGCTAGTGGATCCGCTTGATCAGTACGTCATCAATGCTTTTGGCTTGCTAACGCATCGTTCAGTCCGTGTTCGTGTGGCAGTGCAGCAGGATATGGAAAGCGCTTTCGAGCGTCTTTATGGTGGTGCCAAGACGTCGATGGGGGAGATAGTCGGCGACATTGAAACCCTCGAGGAAGAAGGTGCGAGCGACGATGTGCAACATCTTAAGGATCTTGCCAGCGAGGCGCCGGTTATTCGCCTGGTTAACTTGATTATTGGCCATGCGGTGGAGGCGCGCGCATCTGATGTTCACATCGAACCATTCGAAAACCGCCTAATCGTGCGTTACCGAGTAGACGGGGTGATGCACGAAGTAGAGTCGCCGCCGCGACGCTTGTCTGCGGCTGTCATATCGCGTATTAAAATCATGGCAAGCTTGGATATTGCGGAACGACGTCTGCCGCAAGATGGCCGCATAAAATTGCGAATTCAAAATAAGGAAATCGATTTGCGTGTTTCCACTGTGCCTACCATGCATGGTGAAAGCGTGGTAATGCGGATACTCGACAAAAGTGGTACTACCCTAAATTTTGCCTCGCTTGGGTTTGATGATGACTTGCTCAAATCATTCATAGATGTATTGCAGCAACCCCATGGAATTATTTTGGCCACCGGCCCTACAGGTAGCGGCAAAACCACCACGCTCTACACAGCATTGCAAACGTTGAACAAATCGGATGTGAAGATACTCACTGTGGAAGACCCAGTCGAATATCAGATGGAAGGCGTAAACCAGATTCAGGTCAGAGCACAGATCGGCCTTACTTTTGCCAATGCCCTTCGCTCCATTGTGCGCCAAGATCCAGACGTTATCATGATCGGTGAAATCCGCGATTTGGAAACCGCGCAGATTGCTGTGCAGGCAGCGCTTACCGGCCACTTGGTGCTGTCCACCTTGCACACCAATGATGCCGCCAGCACGATTAACCGTCTGCTCGATATGGGCATGGACGATTATCTTCTAACTTCCACTGTTATTGGCATTCTGGCGCAGCGCTTGGTGCGCACATTGTGCGAACAATGTCGTCAATTGCGAACAGTGCTGCCAGAAGTAGTTGATGAAATGGAGTTGCATCGCTTTACCACAGCGCGTCCGATTGAACTTTATCATGCGGTTGGCTGTCCAACATGCGGTCACACTGGCTATATTGGTCGAGTAAGCATTGTGGAAATACTTACCATGAGCGATGGTATTCGCAGTTTGGTGATGCAGCATGCAACTGCTGGAGAAATACGCAAACTGGCAATCGATCAGGGCATGCGAACTATGTTTGATAACGGCTTGCGCAAAGTAATGGCAGGGATCACTACCATTGAGGAAGTATTGCGCGTGACGCGGGAGAGCTGATTTGCCGGTGTTTCAATACAACGCGGTTAGTGCAGACGGTGAAGCGCTGGAAGGCGAAATGGAAGCCCGCACTAATGAAGCGGTAGTAGATCGTTTGCAGGCGATGGGATATATCCCGATTCAGGTTGAACTGGCGCAGCTGGAACAGTCTGCAGGAAACGTTTCATTTGGATGGTTACGCTCCAGTCGAGTCAGTCAGGCAGAAATTGGCGTCTTCACCAGTGAAATAGCAACATTATTACATGCCGGATTACCACTTGATCGCGCATTGGAAATTCTGGTCGAGCTATCCGAAAACACTAAAGTACGTAACCTGTTGACACAAGTGCGTGACGACGTGCGCGGTGGGGCTCCGCTTTCCGCCGCGATGGAAGCTCAGAAAGGCGTGTTCTCCCGTTTCTACCTCAATATGGTGCGTGCTGGTGAAGCGGGAGGTTCACTTGGTCCGGTACTGTCGCGTATCACTGAGTTTATGGAACGCGCCAAAGCACTTAAGCAAACTGTTACATCTGCATTGGTTTATCCCGCAATACTGATGGTGGTGGCGGTCAGTTCTGTAATGATGTTGCTGATGTTCGTTGTGCCGCAGTTTTCCTTGATGTTTGAGCAATCTGGTAAAACCCTACCACTGCCAACGCAAATCGTTATTGCTGCGGGTGACTTTCTACGCCATGACTGGTGGATGCTATTAATTGGTGCATTAGCAATTTATGTGCTGCTGCAACAGCAAATGCGCAACCCTAGTAGTCGTTACCGATGGGATGGCATTTTTTTGCGCCTGCCGCTCGTAGGTGATCTGGTGACAAAGATTGAAGTAGCCCGCTTTAGTCGCAGCCTCGGCACTTTGTTAGGTAACGGAGTGACTTTATTAAACGCACTTTTTATTATAAAAGAAACCTTGAGTAATAGCGTCATGGCTGAGGGACTCGATAGTGTGGCGAATCAGCTTAAGCAAGGTTTGGGATTGGGTAGGCCAATGATGGAAACGGGTTTGTTTCCCAAGCTTGCGGTTCATATGGTCGTAGTTGGCGAAGAAACGGGCCAGCTTGAAGAAATGCTGTTGCGTGTAGCAGATGTGTATGACAATGAGGTACAAACTACGGTCAAGCGCATGTTAAGTCTAATGGAGCCAGTACTGATTTTGGGGTTGGGGCTGTTGATTGGCGGTATCATTATGTCAATTCTGCTTGCCATCCTAAGTGTCAACGACTTGGCGATGTAACCAGAACTGAGAGTCCGACTGCAAAAAGGCGCTCAGTCTAATTGAATCCCATCATAAGCGATGATGGATTCAGGCAGCATGGATAACATAGGGAAATAGAAATGGTATATTTTTGGAGAGAGACATTATGAAGAGGATGAATCAGGTACTGCGGGAGACAGGGTTTACCTTGCTCGAGTTGCTAGTGGTGCTGGTAATTTTGGGTCTGCTGGCTGGCTTGGTAGGGCCAAAGGTAATGGACTATCTTGGAACATCAAAAAGCAAAACGGGTAAACTGCAAATTGAGCAATTTGGTCAGAGCTTGGAATTGTTCAGGCTGGAAGTCGGGCGCTATCCAAATTCACAGGAAAGTTTGTCGGCGTTGGTCGTGGCTCCAACTGGTGCGACCGGTTGGAACGGTCCTTACATTAAGGGAGCGAAGACCGTGCCAAAAGATCCATGGGGCAACGATTACCATTACGCTTCGCCGGGGCAGCACAATAAAGATTATGATATCAGCTCACTTGGTCTTGATAACCGTGAAGGCGGCGAGGGCGAGAATAAGGATATCAATAATTGGGGCGAATAAAATCGCGTGTCAGCGCCGGTTTTACCCTGCTTGAATTACTGGTAGTGCTGATGTTGATGGTGATGGTATATGCCATGGCGGTACCGATGATCTCTGCCGGCTTGCCCGGCACCGAACTTAAAGGCGCGGCGCGCCAACTGGCGGCTGGTTTACGTCAAGCGCGCAGCCTGGCAGTCACACGAAAAGTAGAATCGACATTGACACTGGATGTTGAAAAGCGGAATTTCAAGGTGAGTGGTGACCAGCGCCGATATGTCTTGCCAGCAAAGTTGGATATCAGCCTGTTTACAGCACAATCCGAGATGTTGCCCGACAGGGTCGGCGCAATTCGTTTTTACCCGGATGGAAGCTCCACTGGCGGTCGTATCACGGTAACATCGGGTGTCCGTAAATACGAAATTAATGTCGACTGGCTGACCGGCCAAGTCAATGTTCTCAATTAAGGGCTGTATGTGAACCTGGCATTTCTGAATTTTGGCTGTATTCAATGCAAGCGTTAGTTCATATGAAATTGCATAAGTATTAAGACTCGAAATAATGTTCAGATTATTCGCTGACAATCCCCTTGGTTATGCATAAATTCAATCGTGGCTTCTCTTTACTTGAAGTGTTGGTGGCATTTGTAATTCTGGCAATGATATTGGGCGTATTAATGCAGATTTTTTCTGGCGGATTGCGTAATGCCAGTCGAGTTAATGAAAATCAGCAAGCAATTTTGCTGGGTCAAAGCAAGTTAGCATCGGTTGGCATCGAGACGCCAATGAAAATAAGTGAGAGCGATGGCGAATTTGATGCCGTATACCGTTGGCATGTCAGCATTCGACCCTATTTGGAGACGCCGGCACAGACTAGCGAGCAGACTGGAATGCCCGTACCGATTTTGCCCGTCTCTCTATTAGAAGTAGAAGTACAGGTGCTATGGGGTGGTGGTAACCAGTCGCGCTCGGCCAGTCTTAAAACGCTTCGATTGGTGAATGCGGTGGCACTGTGATCCTGAATAAACACAGGCTTGCTGGCTTTACCTTGCTGGAGCTGCTAATCGCTATGTCTTTGCTTGGACTGATACTGGCCTTGTTGTTTGGTGGCATGCGTCTAGGCGCACGCAGCTGGGATGCGGGCGAAATGCACGCAGAAAATTCGACGCATTTGGCTTTACTGCAAGGTTTTTTGCGTCGTGAATTAAGCCAGGTCACTCCATTTCACTGGAAAAAAAAAGCAGATATGAATCTGGCATTTATCGGTGAGCCAGATAATATCAAGATGGTGGCTCCGATTGCTGTGCGATTAGGTGCGGGCGGCCTGTTTCTGATTAGTTTGGAGTTGGCGCAGGATAATGATTTTGGCCAACTGGTAATGAAGCGTGCCATCCCAGTGGCAGACAGCGTTGACTTTACCGCGTTGGAAAATGTCGAAAAAATCGTGTTGGCGGAGCATGTTCAGGAAGTAAGCTTCGCCTATTTTGGTGCCGAAACTAAAGATGCCGAACCGCAATGGCAAGATCAGTGGGGAAACAAAGATAGTCAGCAGCATTTACCCTATCTGATCCGTGTTCGGGTCAAGTTTAGTAATGGTCGTGTTTGGCCGGATTTAGTGGTAGCACCGGTAATCGGTTCTGATACTGGCTGTGTGTGGGACAGCTCTATCAGTAGATGCGTGAGTGGGTGAAGGCCGTGACCAACAAAAAATATCAACATGGTATTGCCTTGGTGTTAGTGCTGTGGGCAACCACATTATTGACGGTGATTGCTGCCAGCTTTGCTTACAGCATGCGTACGGATATTCTGCTGGCGCAGAACCTGGCAGCATCAGCACGGGCTCAAGCGGTAGCTGATGCTGGCATGCAGCGTGCGCTCTATGAAATGTTCAAACCAATCGGCGATCTGCAGCGCTGGGAAGGCGATGGCGTGCCGCACCAGTGGGAATTCGGAGGAGGCAAACTCAATATTATGCTTCTGGATGTGTCCGGAAAAATTGATCTCAACAGCGCTTCAGACGATTTGCTGAAGGGATTGTTAAAAAGTGTCGGACTTAACGATGAAGAAAGCAACATCCTGCTGGACGCTATTGTGGATTGGCGCGACGACGATGATTTGCCGCATCCCAAAGGCGCCGAGGTTGCGGAATACAAAGCTGCCGGGTTGAAATACCGCCCGGCCAATGCACCGTTTGAAACTGTTAATGAATTGCAGCGGGTATTGGGCATGACACCGGATTTGTTCGCTAATCTGGCAGATGCACTAACTGTAGATTCACATCAGGCTGGAATAAATGCAGCCATTGCACCGAAAAAAGTTTTGCTAGCGCTACCCGGCGCTAATGCAGAGCTGGTTGACGCCTATCTTGAAGCGCGTCAGGAAGCCTTGCTCAAAAAATTACAGCCACCGCCGTTTGCGCCAGCAGCCGCTGCTGTGGCGGGTGCAGACGGTTCCGTGTATAGTGTTCGTGCCGAAGCGGCACTGCCAGATGGCACAGTGTTTATACGTGAAACCGTAGTAAAAATTGATCAAGGCGCCGTTCGTAAATTCGTATTTTTTTCCTGGAAGGAAGGGGAAGCGACTCCCAAGCCGTTCGTTGAGGAACAAGCAACTATTAACTAAAAATTGCGCGCGATTAATCCCCCTACTATTTTTACGGGAGTGATAAATGAGAGCGATGGTCGCAGATTCCCATCAAAATTGAGGACTGTTCAAACATTCCAATATGGAATATTTGAACAGTCCTCATCTAGCCATGCATCCTAAAGATACTTAAGTTCAGACTAGAAATACATGGTGGCACTCTATGCCGAATTTATCGTTATAGAAAGATTTTGCGCAATCGTTATATTGCAGGCTACAAAATTCAGATGAAGTGTCCCGATGGGCGCATAATTTTTATTTTTCGGTTCTATGTAACTCGTAGAGGGTAAGCACTTCGATAAGTGCAAGATGCACGAAAAGAAGTAGTTAGCTTAAAATCTATTTATCTTGAGCTAATCGAAGAATAGATTGCTAATTTAAAGATAAATAAAATACTTTTAGTGTACATTCACTACTGTGACAGCGGTAGCAATACACCGCTCATACCGACATCTTGAAAGGCAAATCGCGCCAATTCCATGCCGGAGAATGCGAGGGTTAGACCTCAACGCGCAGTTCAGTGGCACTTGGTTACAGATAGTGAGTCACGCGGAAAGATGCCTTGCCGGCCGAGATGCACATCATGGGCTGGAGCCGCAAGAATTAAAGAAGCAATGATGTGCGGCAACTGAGCGGAAGTTCATCGCCTGAAAAAAGGTAAATCCGCTCACCCTTCGACAGGCCTAGGACAAACGGATTTTTTTGCGAGAGGTATGTTTCTTTTGCGGGAGATTTAAAGTTGATTACCCACTCTATTTAACATAGAGCCATTTTTTGATATGTATAAAGCTTTGGTAGAACTTAACGATAATGAACATATCTACTAACAATCTTTTGGATGCATCGTTACGTATACATTTATTCATGGCTATGCCTTAGAATAACCAGACGCTGATAAGGACTGAGCAAATTATAAAAATCATTGATTGTCATGCGCTTCATCTGTTGATCAGGCAGGGCTCATTACGCTTATACCTCTCTTCGCCAGAATGAGAGGCCTCTCACATGTGTACTTCGGTTTTAGATGACAAATAAAATTCAGGCTGCGCGGCAACCGCGCTTTACTTTTGACAAAAATTCCACGCTTGGGCACTTTTGGCATTGGTGGTCGGGTGAACTCATTGCGCTCGTGCCTCAATGGATGCGGCAATCCAGTGCAAACGCCGCAAATGGATTGCTTATAGAAGTTAAGCCTCAAACCGTCATATTACAGCGCTGGCTGCAAGGCAGCTTGACCGAACAGGGTCGAGTCGATAGGCAATCTGACGACCTTGATACCCAAGGCAATACTTTTCAGACACTTTTTAGCAAGCTGCATAAACGCGATGAGCAGGTTGCCTTGTGGCTCACGGATACTCAATGCCTCGTCAAACAGATCGAACTACCTCTGGCAGCAGCCAAAAATCTGCGCCAAGTGCTAGGTTTCGAAATGGATCGCCATACCCCTTTCAAAGTTGAACAGGTTTATTTCGATTTTCGGGTGTTGCGTGTGGATAACCAAAACAACCGGCTTGTCGTCAAGCTGGTGGTTGTACCACGCTCAGCGATAGATAGCTCACTGAACCTGCTAGAGCGTTGGGGTGCGCCAGTCAATGCTGCATATGTAGCCGGTATTGCCGCGCCGGACGGCGATGCTATCAACCTGATGCCCGTCGAGCGAAAAATTGCGCAGCCTTCCAAGCTGCGCGGAATCAACCTCGGTCTATTGCTGCTAACGCTGATTCTGGCATTGGCCGCCATAATCATCCCTATCTGGCAGAAGCGACAAGCCGTGATTGCACTGCTGCCGATAGTTGACCGCGCCAATCAGCAAGCGAGAGAAGCCGACGCGTTACGGCGCGAACAGGAGAGGCTAGCCGCAGAGTACAATTTCATGCTGAAAAAAAAGCAGGAAGCTCCTCCGCTGGTGGTAGTGCTGGACGAGTTGTCGCGTCTGTTGCCGGACGACACTTGGGTCCAACAATTCAATCTTAAAGGCACAGAATTGCAAATTCAGGGGGAAACCGGTTCCTCGTCGAGATTGATCGCTTTATTTGAGAATGCCGAATTATTGCATGACGCCAACTTTCGCTCGCCGCTAACCAAGGGGCATATGCCAAACAGAGAACGTTTCCATCTGGCAGCAGAAATTAAGGCCGTTCCGATCACAGCAATCATTGCGCCAGCGCCCGAACAAGCTACACTGCAACCACCATCGCCTGCGGTCGAATCTGAACTAGGCACGCCCGATAACGCCGTTAGTATGTCAGAGCAATCCATATCCGAATCTAACAAGCTTGAAGCGGAGAAATTTAATTCGCCATTGCCGCTTCGAGTGCCAGACCTCAAGCCATCGCAACCGGCTTCGAACACGTCGATTAAACAGCCAATGAAAGCGGCGCCTTATCCAAAGGCTAAACCCTGATGCGTGCCCTCAGCAAAAATCAAAATCGTAGCCTAGCCATAGGGCTGTTAATCTTATGCCTAACGATTGGCGTTTTGTTGCTATTCATTCCAGTTAACATGTTGCATCGCCATTACGATCAGTCGTTGGATAGCATGGTCGATTACTTGGGGCGTTACCGGCACATTATCGCAACCCAGGGCGAAATCCAGTTGGCACTCGATCACGTGAAGGAAAAAAAAGGCCGCCAGCATTTCCTCAGAAACACTGGCGCCGCATTGGCAGCCTCGGAAATTCAGGCAACCGTAAAAAATACGATCGGGGCCAATGGTGGTAAGCTGGTCAGCATGCAAGTGGTGCCATTTAAAGATGACGGTGGTTATCGACGTGTTACTGTGAACATCCAATTTATCAGCAACATGTCCGCGCTGAGAAAAATTCTTTATGCCGTAGAAACAGTGCAGCCTTATCTGCTGCTTGATAATATCAGCATACGCTCGCAGGCAAATACATCGAGCAAGGATACGCCTGTGACAGAGCCCGAACTCCAAGCGCAGCTTGACGTATCTGGCTACGCATTGGTAGCGGATAAACAATGAAGTTACCATTCGAACCTCGCCATTTCACGACCATATTATGGTTGGCGTTAATCTTGTTGCTGACCTGGACGATTGGCACCGAACTGGGTTGGGGTAACCGTGTCAATATGTCTCTGCCGCAACCAAAACCGCAAAAAATTAGGCCCGCAGTTATGCCATTACAGCCGGAGTTTGCTTTACTGTCACTGGATAAATCCTATACGGAGATATTGGCGCGGCCATTATTTGCTCCAACCCGCCGCCCCCTGCCGCCCAAAATCGTGCCGCGCCAGCATTCGCCATCGTCCCGTCC
>NZ_CAKMLL010000024.1 GCF_927797785.1 Candidatus Nitrotoga sp. BS
ATGAGACAGGCACCATTGTTATTAGTTCCGTTAATTACGGTTCACTACACTAGTGATAACGGGCAATGTTCCAACTGCCAAAAAAGGATAATCATGACTGACACCACGACCCAAATGGTTCACGCGCTTGTTCTTGCTGGGGCGCGTGCGGAGGGCGATCCGCTGTGCCTGTCCGAAGGGGTGATCAGCAAGGCAATGATTGATATTGCCGGACAACCGATGTTATCACGGGTACTGCGCGCACTGGGCGGCAGCCGGGTGAATCTGCCGGCCTTTGTGATTGGTTTAAAGGGGGCCGCGCTCGAACAAGCGGCAGATGGCATTGCCTGCCATTTCAATGAGGCGCAGGGAAAGGGGCCTGCCGCCAGCCTGCTAATGGCGCTCGAAGGGTCGGTTGCCACGCCGCTTTTGGTGACAACATGCGATCACGCGTTGCTGACGCCCGAAATGATCGATACCTTTCTTGAAAAATCTACTGCACGCGATGTCGATCTGACTGTCGGTTTTGCCGAGCGGTCAACGATCGAGGCGGCCTATCCCCAAACCAGACGCACCTATCTGTCCCTTGGCGGGGTCGAACTGTCGACTTGCAACATGTACTACCTTGCCACACCAAAGGCGCTTACGGCGATCCAGTTCTGGCAACACATTGAACAAAATCGCAAGAAATTCTGGCGCCTCGCCTTGCACTTTGGGCCGCTGACAGCATTGCGCATTCTGTTAGCAAGGTCGGGACCTGAGGCGGTGTTCTCCATGCTGTCGCGACGACTAGGTGTACGGGTTCGGCCAGTCATACTGCCCTTCGCCGAAGCGGCCATTGATGTGGACAAGACCGATGATCTGGCGCTTGTGCGCAAGATCATCGCGGGCCGCGAAAAATGACTACGGCTTTTGGGTTTCAGCAGCAGGTGCTGGCCATGTTTCACGCAAGGTGGCACAGACGCGTGCCGCCGCATCCAGCGCGGTTGGCGCGCAGACAAGATTGGGCAAGCCGGGCCAACCCGGATCATCAAATGTGATGTCGTCGAACACCGCGCTGGCTGCATAGCGTGGCACGACGTGAAAATGCACGTGCGGATCGACCATCATCAGCATCAGATAATTGATTTTTTGATTGCCGAAGCGACGCACGGCAGTTTCGATGTCGCGGGTGATCCTGGCAAGTTCATTGTGCGCGCCGTCAGGCAAATCGCCAAATGCTAGCGCCGGCCCATGGGCAAGCAGGATCATCGCGCCCAGCGTCGCCTGTTGTGGGCGGATCTGCACGCTCCACCAGCGATAATCTGCGATAAGAGTATCAATGCCACCGAAGCGCGTGAAAGTAGCATTTCGTTCTGGTATTCCGGTACTGTCCATGGTTATCCCCTTGCCCGTGGTTGGTATTTCGACGGTACCATAGTGTGGCCCTTGAATTGATGATAAACAAAGTTTCAGAGTTAAAAAACCCCTTGACATCCTCCTGCCTAAAAGAGAGCAAATTCTTACGGGCTCACGTGATAATTTGCAGTGTCTTTCGACGTGTTCGTGCTTCATTGTGCAGTCTTGTTGCCGGATTTGACTGAGTGCATCCTATAGCCAGGCAAGCTTGTCCTTCCCTCCAAGGCCGAAAATCGCCCGAAGGCCACCTCTAACTAGTATATATAAAACAATAAGTTACAGTTATATACTTAAGAACGATTTTGGTATAACCAAATTTAAATGTGTTGTCAGCTCGGTATGGTGCATTTCCCCACACCAAAGCTTTGCTAAACCCCGCTCGGCAACAGCCAGCATATTGACGCATGGCACAGGATTGTTCACCGCTCGATATCAATTCAAACTTGTAGACGTTTCATGGTTAAATAACACTGATTGTACGAGGATTGACAATGACATTTGGCACGGCTGATACGCTATGTTTTTAATGCACGTATATTTGGTCTTTGCGATTAAATATAGGCAACAAGTGCTTATTAAGGCTATGTCACAATTACCTATTGAATTTCACTGCTGTCCGGTTAAATGAATGGTCAAATCGCTGGAAGCCATGATTGACG
>NZ_CAKMLL010000025.1 GCF_927797785.1 Candidatus Nitrotoga sp. BS
CTGGCAGAACAACTTCATCGTGCAACTTCGTGTCGCACCTAACCTTATTCGTTAGAGCCCAACATTTCGAGACGTTCAGCAAGCCACACTTTAATAATAGACTGCCGAGTTACACCAAGCTTTCCTGCTTCACGATCTAGCGAATCAACCATCCATGTAGGGAAATCGACATTAACGCGTTTTTGCTCCTGCAACACCTTCTTAGCCTTGGATAAGTCCAGCGAAGCAGTAATATCAATGTCTTCGTCAAACTGCTGTTCAAATTTTTTAGCTTTCATACAGTGCCACCTCCTCGGTTCGTGAACGACGAACAGAAATTATCCAAATATTTGCACCCCTGTAGGGAATGACGACTGACCAACACTTTTCGTAAATCAACCCAATTACGAGGTACCTCGGCTCATCTTCTGTTTTGCGGGGATTTCCAAAAGCCTCGGATCGCCCCATAACGCCTGAGCATCGTCAAAGTTGATGCCATGCTTAAGAAGATTGGATTGGCTTTTTGCTTCGTCAAATTTAAAAGTAATCATGGTGAAAAAAATATATCATTTTTAACAGAAAGACAAGCTGGTGCAGACCATGCTCTAACGAATAGCGTTTATCTGCCGTCCCGCCCAAACTTGTTTAACCTGCATCCCATATTGGCGGCAGATAAACCTTCTTGAAGTGAACGCTACTCATAGCGGAACTTACGGGGATTGTATGGTTTGCGGCGGGTCGTCAACTGCATGATAGGGGGGTGCGACAGTGGGTGAGGTATAAGAAAAGCGGTGATCAGAGCAAGCTTCAAATTTTGGATATGCTATTTTAATTACTCCCCTCACTAAGTTGAATCGGATGCGGGTTGAGATAAACGATGGGATAGATGGTTACGGTGAGTGGTGAGATGTTGGGTTTCATTTCATTCATCCCAATCTACCGCGCTGGTGGGAGTCAGTGTATCAAATAAAATAAAATCGAGTCTGACTACAATTTACTAGACCCGAAAACTTGTCATATGGCGCGAAGCGTCGTTCACGATGTCCGCATCAACGAATTCAGTTATGCGGCAGCGTGAACGACGCTTCGCTCAATATCATGTTTTTTACCACCTGTAAATTCCGGAGTTAACCGGGCGACGACGGCAGGGCGGCCTGGCCGTGCGGCCGATGATGAACCAAGGCGGTCGCACGGCCAGGCTGGCCTGCCGTTGGCGCTCCGGTTGAACGACATGTTAGGCCGCACCTTGAGTGAAGGCACTTGTAGGCGTGCCTTGGTGAAAACGGAGCAACCACCGACCTTCCAAGTATTGCCAAACCGACGACCGATTCGTGTGGCGAGTGAGTTGCCCATCGGATTCAATGTGCGCCGACCTATATGTGAGAAGCGCGATGTCTTGGGAAAGCAGCTGAAGCTGAAACTCCTGTGACCAGACGTGGTAGGCCTGCGGCTCGCTGCTGAACTCTTCAAGTGTTTGTTCGCGCGTGTACGTGGCCCCAGATCTGCCGAACTCCCGGAAGCGCTGGTGAAGATGATGCCCAAGCTCGTTCGGGTCACCCCGTGTCTCGGGCTTGTGCAGCGAGACCTCAAGTGCTCGCAAGGAGTTCAAAAGATCGGAGTCTTGCATGTGCGGCCTAACGTAAAAGTAAGGGGCTGGCCGACTGGTGAACTTGGCACAAGCCCCGGATGTTTAGATTATAACTGCCCGTGAAAGAAGTCGCTTATCGGCCAGTCCCTCTTGACTGCCGGGTTAGGTGCGATGCCGCTTGGACCAAACATAATACCCAGGAAATAAGAGAAAAAACCACAATGGAATAGCGACGAATGGATTGAGGAGCATCAGCATTGGGCCAAGCCACACTAAATAAGGAAGCGTAAGAAAATGGCCCACGACACCAGAAAACATGAACCCCGTGCACTCAACATAGAACCACAACGCGTCGGTCCTATAACAGCCCCTCTGAAGATGACCGACCTCCTCGAAGGTTGGTATCCAAAGCACATTAATTGCGATGCTGATGAAAAGTACCGCCCAAACCAAAATTGAAGCTAACATCAACCCTTTTGATGAAGTAAAGCTTTTCATGCAGCACCTAACGTATAGCTAAGGGGCGCCGCGCTTCTGCGGCGTCCCGCTTGAGCGCAAGGTTAGACGTTTTTTGAATTGATGTCATCATGAGCCAAATGTGCTTACTAGCAGGAATAGTAGAAGAACGGCAAAACCAGCGCCTTCAATGATGGCTATGCCTATCGCGGTGAATACGCGAACCAAACTATTGGGGCCTGGTAGTGACAAGTAATTGATGCTTAACACAAGCGTAGAAAAGCACAGTAAACCAAGAATTGCTGGATAATAACCGGCTACACGGTGGTCATTGTGTGCAGATACATATGCAAGAAATGTAACGGCAAAAATAACCAAACTCCCGACAATGGCAACTGGAATAATCCAGTGTAGATGTTTTCGTGTTCGCACAATATGCATGGATATGATTGAGTCTAACGTCGCCATTGAGCGGCCGAGCAAGTGGGCGAAGCCCGCTTGCGAAGGTCTGCCTCGAATGGCTTGTTAGCCAGCACGGACGGGAAAGCGTTCAATAGCTGCATCGAGTTGTTGAAGTGTGTTCGCGAGATGCGTTTGATCTAGGTTGAGTCCAAATGCCAATTGATTGCCAACGCCGGGTTGATCCCACGCTTCTCCTTTCAGTGAGATGCCACCACGACCATTTCCGGTAAGACTCAAGAGCAGCTGAGTCTCTATTGTGACCAACTTCGCCTCACCCTTAAGACTCTTGTTCAGCGCAACGAGTTGATCGCGAAACTCCGTGATCTCCGCGGTAAGGAAGGAAGCCTGGAACCGACCTCTGAACCCGCCCACGGCCAACGAAACTTCCACCGTGAGCCAATTGTCATCCTGGTAGTCACCACTCGGTTGGCGCTCATAGCCCAAAACGGTTACCTCGACCCGCTCATGCGCGGACTCTCCAAGTGAAAATGCGGCTCCGGTCATATGTGCTGGCTAACGCAAAGCTAAGGGGCGCGGCGGCTTTTTGCCGCGTCCCGCTTGAGCGCCTTGTTGGGCTTAGTTTTACTAGCTATGCTCATTGCCTCGCTAGCCCATATGCGCAATTGCTCGGGGTCATTAAGGATGTCTTCCGGCAGTTCAAAATACCGCCGTACCAGAACTTTCCCCTTTTTGGTCATATACGAAAACGGCTCCATGCCAGCTAATTCGTACTTTTTCCGGGTGATCTCATCGACAACAAAGTACAGGCAATTTTCCATAATCATGGCAAATTGCGCAATGCCATTGGAAATCCTCACGCCACCGAAGAACCGACCTGTTCGCACTGGGCCAATGGGTTCCAGTAACTCTAGAATGTATTCCGTGTATTCGGTGCTAGGAGTTGTCACGGGTTTCAGCCTGTGGTGGGCGCCTCATAAAAGCCGGTCATTTGCATTAAACGACCATTAGTTCCGTATAGCCCATAGCTCGCGCCTTGAGATAGTATGTTTCCATCACCATCCACCATGTTCCAATGGGTAAGACTTCGGTCATGATGGTTCTTAAAGTCGGTGGTAACAAACCTTACGCCGGGAACGTTCTTGTGAAGTTCCGCCATGTAGCCGGATAATTCGCTATACCCCGACGCTTGAATAAGCGGGTCTGTGTACACACAGTCAGGGCTTAGACTTTGCTCGAATAATTGCAACCGCTTAACGGAGTCGGTTTCAGACCAGGAACGCGTATAGGTTTCCCACGTGTTTTGATGTGCATTCATTTTTATTGTCGTCTCCATGGTTGAAAAATACTTCACAGTTATTGTGACGCCCAACTAACAAAGTTCAGCGGCACGCAAAACAGCTTCGCTAAATAGGGAGTTTTCCCATTGTCTATCGAGCGATATTGGCATTCAATGTAGTGATGCCTATTCTGGCCTAACGTGGTTCGAGTTGAGGGGCGAATTGCCCACTATGAATGTGGAAAAAAT
>NZ_CAKMLL010000026.1 GCF_927797785.1 Candidatus Nitrotoga sp. BS
ATTATCGCTTACATATCAACTATATGCCGCGCTCAAATTTTTTACTCGCGCCTTGCCTTGTCTAGAAAATTGAATTTTTAGAGGCGCCCTCAATTGCTCACTCTTGCCTGGCGGGTGCAATGACTTCTCGGTTGCCATTACTCTGCATGGGTGTCACCACTCCGGCGCGTTCCATCTGTTCTACCAAGCGCGCGGCACGATTGTAGCCAATACGCAAATGGCGCTGTACCAGCGAAATAGAAGCGCGGCGCGATTTCACCACAATGTCCACCGCTTGATCATATAGTGCATCGGCTTCTGCACTTACTCCGCCTTCGGCTTCGCTACCCGCTTCAAGTTCATCCGATGAAGTTAACACGCCTTCTACATATTGTGGTGCACCCTGCGCTTTGAGATATTCAGCGGCGCGATGTACTTCCTGGTCTGAAACAAATGCGCCATGTACTCGTTGCGGGTAGCCGGTACCAGGCGGTAAATAAAGCATGTCGCCTTGACCGAGCAATGCTTCCGCACCCATTTGATCAAGGATAGTGCGCGAATCGATCTTGCTGGAGACTTGGAACGCCACGCGTGTTGGCACGTTGGCTTTGATCAGGCCTGTGATAACGTCTACCGAGGGGCGTTGCGTCGCCAATACCAAGTGAATGCCGGAGGCGCGCGCCTTCTGTGCCAGACGCGCAATCAACACCTCGACCTTCTTGCCCACTACCATCATCAGGTCAGCCAGTTCATCGATAAACACCACAATAAATGGTAATTCTTCTGCTGCTTCAGGGTTTTCAGGGGTAAGCGTGAATGGATTAGTCAGCGGTCGATCCGCCTTGATGGCATCGCGAACTTTCTGGTTATAACCGGCAATGTTGCGTACACCGAGAAATGACATCAGGCGATAACGCTTGTCCATTTCCTGCACACACCAATTAAGCGCAGACGCCGCCTGGCGCATGTCAGTCACCACAGGAGCTAACAAATGCGGAATACCTTCATATACAGACAGTTCAAGCATCTTTGGGTCAACCAGCAGCAGTCGTACCTCCTGCGGTGTGGCCTTGTAGAGCAGGCTCAAAATCATGGCATTGATCGCCACTGATTTGCCGGAACCGGTGGTGCCTGCCACCAAGACATGCGGCATCTTGCCCAGATCGGCGACCACGGGTTTGCCGGAAATATCCTTGCCCATGGCCATAGTGAGTGGCGAGTTCATGCTTGCGTAATCCTGCGAACTGAGAATTTCGGACAGCCGCACCATCTGCCGCTTCGGATTGGGCAATTCCAAAGCCATGTAGGATTTGCCCGGAATGGTTTCAACCACGCGAATGCTGACCACAGAGAGTGCACGTGCCAAATCTCTCACCAGACTGGTGATCTGACTGCCTTTAACCCCGACCGCAGGCTCGATCTCGTAGCGCGTAATGACTGGCCCCGGATAGGCCGCGACCACTTTAACTTCTACGTTGAAATCTTTGAGTTTGCGTTCAATTAAACGTGAAGTAAATTCCAGCGTGTCGGCAGACAACATTTCAACTTCATGAGTCGGCTGATCCAGAAGATGCAGCGGTGGTAGCGGCGAATCAGGCATGTCTGGGAACAGTGGCACCTGTTTCTCAATCGACACGCGCGCAGACTTTCGCACTTCGGTCAGTGGCTGCTCGATATGTATCGGCAGATGGTGCTCCACACGTTTTTTTTCTTCTTCCACCACAATCTGGCGCTTGCTCAATGCTTGTGCCCCAAGACGCTTATCCTGCCAGGTCAGCCAAGTTTTTTGCGTCCAGAAATAGGAGGCTTCAAGAACTGTTCCTAATCGATCAGTAAATCGCAGCCATGACAGGCCACTGAATAAACTAAATCCGATGGCTATCAGTACCAGTAGAAATAAGGTGGCCCCGGTAAACCCCAGCAAGTGCGACAATCCGTCACCCAGCATCGCACCTAACATACCGCCTGGCGCAAGTGGCAGCGCAGCCTTTAGGGTATGTAGTCGTAGCGCTTCCAATGAACTGCTGGCCAGCAATAACATGACAAAGCCGGTCAGCGCTACACCTAAGGCGTGACGATTAAATAGGCTGTTTTGCGATATGCCGTGATAGCCCGCCCATATCTGCTGCAACAGTAATGCAGCCCACCACCAGGCAGAGAGTCCGAAGACATACAGCAGCACATCCGCTAGCCAAGCACCGAACACGCCGCCCGAATTATTTGGCACAGCATCGCTGGCACTATTCGACCAGGCAGGATCGCTTCGATCATAACCATACAGTATGAGAATTAAATAAATAGCCACTGTAATCAGCAGCAACAAGCGCGACTCGCGAATTAATGCAGCCAACCGACCTGGTAGTGGAGAGGCATTTTCAAGTCTGTTTCTCAATAACGCCATAGTCTGTTCATGTCTCCATTTTTTTGACTATCTTGTCTTACAGAGAGGTGAAACCTTTCCTGTTCAAGATGTCTTGGTGTGCCATGCGCAGTACCCTTTCCATAGCTTGCGCAGGCAATCCAGCGCACATGAAATTCTGCATCTGGAGGAACAAACAGTTTCCTTTGCAACTTATCAACTCTGAATTGAAACATTATATTTCTTCGAGCAGTTCAAGTGTGATTTGCAAGGCTATCATCCGAGCATCCGGCTGCGGTTGCCAACTTACGATGCTGATCAGCGGTGCGGTCAAGCGTTGCTGCAATGCAACAATGTTGTCTTGTACCGCGAGCATATCTGCGTCCAGCACATTGGCTACCCATCCGGCACATTTTAATCCACATGCCTCAATCGCGCTTGCTGTCAGCAGAGCATGGTTGAGGCAGCCCAAACGCATGCCCACCACCAAAATAACAGGTAAACCCAATTGCAATGCTAGATCGGAGATGTCTTGATTGTTATTCAGAGGCACTCTAAATCCTCCCACCCCTTCTATTATCACCACATCCGCTTGCGACGCCAGTTCGTGATAAGAAGTTTGGATACGCGCGAAATCGATGCGCACGCCTGCATTCTGTGCAGCTATGTGTGGCGCCATAGGATATAGAAAGCTATAGGGATTGATCTGGCCATAGCTCACTAGTACATTGCTGGCCACCTGCAATTGCTTTACATCCTGGTTATGCCCGTCATCATCGCAACCCACCGCCACCGGCTTCATGCCTACTACGCGTTGTCCTTGTGCTGCAAAGGCATGAAGCAGTGCGCAGCTAATCAGCGTCTTGCCGACGCCGGTATCGGTACCTGTTATGAAGTAACTCATATTATCCTCGAATGCCAAGGAATCTGCGCATAGAATCGGGCGGATTGACGCATGGCAGGTTAGTGCTCTGTAGCACCTGCTGTTTACCTGAGTGAAGTAAATAGGGACGCATTTTAATATTTAAAGAATTCCATATTGCTAAACGTTTCGAGGTTCATTTTAACTCAAGAAGGACTCTGTAAAGCTTGATTGATTTGACTTTTGTTTCAATGTTTTGACATCAAGTTGCAGGGCTTACACTTTAAATTCAAAGAAGCTTTGCACATGATGATCAATCGTGCAGTGCTGTCTTGTCGTACCTTGATGAAGCCATGCACCCTTATTAGATGTTGCTGTTTAAGTAGTTCAAACCAATCCTAGAACAGCAGGTAGAATTGTGTATGGTGTGTCTGAACGTTTTCTATAATCGATTTGATTCACCTTTACTTTCAGGATCATATGTTTCTACTGATCGGCAAGTAGGTTGTTAATGAGGGAACATCCATTCCGCAGGAGATGAGTTGCCGATTTGGACGTTCTATTGTTTTTGTGCCACGATTTACTGTAGTATTCTGCGCCGAATCGTTGATAATTAGGTAGGTGTTATGTGTTCTTCGTAAGACACAATATAATTATTTAAATTAAATTGTTATATTA